>CAZLWS010000015.1:16644-18170 GCA_964563205.1 uncultured Propionibacteriaceae bacterium
TAGCTACGGGTAGCTCGCCGCGGGGCGTGGGTGGAGTGCCTCCAGTGCCTCCTGCCAGGCCTGGCCCGAGGGCGCGGGCACCGGCTGTCGCACCAGATACCGGCCGGCCTTGCCGACCACCGGCCAGGTGGCGATCCGGGCGGCGTTGGCCGGGCCGAGGTCGTCCGGCCGCGTGGTGACCAGCACGGCGCTGGTTCCCGAGCCGAGGTAGTCGGTGAGGAACCGTTGGAACTCCCGCCTGGCCGCTTGCGGGGTGAGGCCCGCGCGCTGGGCGGCGAACTTGTAGCCCAGCGGGTCGATGACCACCGGGCAGTCGCGTTCCAGGTTGCGTCGCAGCAGGTTGCTCAGCACCAGTGCGGCGGGACGGTCCGTGGTCACGCAGCCGGGACGCGGGGTGAGGACGGCCGCGAGTTCCCGGCCCGGGAACCGCCAGCCGGGCGACTGGCCGAGCAACAGGACCAGCGCTCCAGCAATGCCGGCAGCCACGGCCCCCAGCGCGGCCCGGCGCAGCGCCGGGCGAGTCAGCTTCGGCAGCAGGACGGCCACGGCGTTGCCGAACACCAGGCAGAGCGGTCCGGCGACCAGCGCCGGGTAATGCGGATACCAGGTCGGGGCGGCCAGCAGGACGGCTGCTCCGCTGAGCACGAGCAGACCGTGAAGCCGGCCCTGCGGCGTCCGGAAGGCGATCCACAGGGCGATCGCCGTCAGCACCACCGCGACCGCGAGCAAGGGCGTCGCCAGCGGCGGCGGAGCCGGGCCCAGCCCGAGGATGTCCAGCAGGCGCGCCCCGCCGGACTTCCCCTTCGGGGACCGCCCGAGTTGATCGAGGACGGCCAATTGCACGAACTGCGGCAGGACGGTAGCGAAGGGCAGCAGGAGCTGCGCGCCGGCCAGAGCCGCGCCGGCCACCGCCATCGCCGCCCGGCGGGGACCGTGATGCCAGCACAGCCACGCCACCAGCACCAGGACGCCGACGATCCCCCACAGCTTCACCATCGCCGCCGCGGCGAACAGCGCCCCGGCCACCAGCGGCGGCAGGTTCTTGCGGGGCGTGCGCCAGCGCTGCAGCACGGCGATTCCGGCGAGCACCAGGAACCCGGCGACGGCTTCCAGCCGGACGTCGTGCTCGGTGTAGTAAGCCGGGAACCACACCGCGTACAGCCCGCCCCCGACCAGCGCGCCGGCCAGCCCACTGGGCCGCAGCAGCAGGTACACCAGCACCGCGCTGGCCGCCCCGGTCAGCATGATCGCCACCCGGGCGGCCGCCATGCCTGCCGGATCCCCGGCCAGCGCCCCCAGGCCGGCGAAGGGCAGCAGGGCGAGCAGCATGCCGGGCGGGTGCAGCAGCAGGAAGTCGCGGTACGGGAGCCTGCCCGACCAAAGGCTCACCGCCGCGCTGTAGTAGACGAACGGATCGTAGGTCTCCCGGCCGAAGAGCCCGCCGCCGCGCAGCACTGGCGCCAGCCGGCCGAGCAGGGCGAGCATCCCGACCGCCAGCGGCGGGACGATCCTGCCGGCCGCAGGCC
>CAZLWS010000015.1:18270-33352 GCA_964563205.1 uncultured Propionibacteriaceae bacterium
ACGGAGGCCGGCAGCCCCTCGATCGCGGCGATCACGGCGCCGTCCGCGTCCTCCCAGGCCAGGGTGCGCACCCCGTCCGAGCTGACGGCGGCCTCCTTGTCGACAACCGTCACCTCCTCGCCGGTGGCCAGCACCCGGAGCCGCACCTGCCGGCCCTCCTGATCGGTGAAGACGATCCAGCCGTCGCCCAGCAGGTTCAGCCACTCGCCGGGGGCAATCTCGACGGTCTGGCCGGTGCGATAGTCGAACAGCAGGTACTGGGGCTGGGCAGGGGTCTCGTAGCTCGCCACCACCCAGTCGCCCCACATCAGCCAGTCGGTGTGCCGGTAGGTCCGGCCGGCGAGGTCCGGCAGGTCGAGCGGAACCGGTTCGGCCTCGGGACGGGCGAGGTCGCGGACGGCGAAGGTGACCCCCGGTCCGGGCTCCCGGTCGCTCGCCTCGACCACCAGGCTGCCGAAGCTCGTCATGACGGGGCCGGTGTCGTAGCCGCGCCCGTCCACCCGGACGATCTGCTGGCCGACCTTCTTGAAGTCATCCACCAGCCGGGCGTACGGACCGCTGAGGTCGGCCAGCCAGGTCGTCGTGGACGCGGGGTCGACCGCGCCGGTCCGCTGCGCGCCGTCGTAGAAGATCACCGAGTTGTCGTCGTCCTCGAAGTGGCGGTCCAGCTGCCATCCGGTCCGGTCGCCGCTCACCAGCAACTGGGTGATCATCCGGTCGGTCAGCAGGGTCTCCTCGCCCAGCACGCCGTCGTCCAGCGACCTGCTCCAGCTGCGCCACGGGGTGCGGCCGGCGTCGTCGACGTGCCGCTGGCTGTAGGCCACCCGGTTCGCGGCCACGGCGAGGCCGGTCGCGGACGCCGGGACGGCGGGGGCGGCGAAGAGGTCCGTGGCGCCGCCGTCGTCGGCGACGGCCACCATCCGGTCCGGGGCGTCGCCGCCCGGCCGGAGCAGAGCCACCGGCGCGGCCGCGTCGCGGTAAGGCATCCAGGCCAGGTCGTCGTTCTGCGGCATCCGCGTCGCCCGTCCCCGCCGGATGAACCAGTTCTCGACCTTCGAGCCGCCGTCGGGCCAGACCGTCACCAGATCGGCGCCGTCGGAGGTGGACAGCCGGCCCTCGTCACCGCTGCCGCCGGCGATTCGCACACAGGACGACTCGGTCGGCGTCGCGGTCTCGGCATGGCACACCTGGAAGCCGGCGGCGGTGCTCACCAGGTAGTGGATCCGGTCGGCGCTGACTTCCACCTGGGTCACGCCCGGCGCCCGGATCGTCCGCGGCGCGGCCGACTGGCCGAGCGCGCCGAGCACCAGGCGGCTCTCGCCGCGCAGCGTCCGCCCGACCGCGAACTCGCCGTTGCGGGTGATGCCGCCCCATCGCACGTCTTCCCGCTTGACGCCCTGCGGCAGGCGCGGCTCGACCGGCGACGCCTGGCTGCCGGAGACGTCGAAGATGCGCGAGTCGTCGAGCAGGATGTACGTCCCGGTGTAGTCGATCGGGTACACCGCGTCCTCGCAGTCGCAGTCCTCCGGCGGCAGATCGAGGTCGTAGGGCAGGAAGTCGACCTTTCCGGTGGCCGGATCCCAGCGCTGGAAGCCGGTGTAGGACCAGTCCGGCTCGGGCTCCTGGCGCACCCCGAGGAAGACGCCGCCGTAGCCGATGAAGTTGCCGTACTCCTTCTCCACGCCCGCGCGCAGGCTGAGCTCGGCGGGGGCGTCCTGCCAGGTGCGGCCGCTGTCGAGGCTGTACCGGCCCGGCGGGTCGTCGTTCTCGCCTTCGATGACGAACCGCTCCCCGGTGCCCGCGACCGGTTGCAGCTCCCCGGGCACGTGGACGTCCGGGATGGTGGCCGCCCGGGTGATCCGCACCCCGGCGGGCGAGCCGGTCGGGGTGCCGGAGGGGCTGGGCTGCGGGGCCGAGCAGCCGGCCAGGGCGAGCGCTGCGAGAACCGCCAGCACGCGGGAACTCCGGTTCATCGGCCTCTCCTCTCAGCGAACCTGGTCGTTGCTGGCGGCTATCGCGGCCGGGTCGACCGCGGTCAGCAGTTCGGTGAGGGCGCCCACGGACAGCCCCCAGCAGTTGAACGGCGACACCTGCCGGCAGACCCCGGTGGCACCCACCCAGTCGTGGCCGGCGGCCCCGGCCTCCGGTCGCGGCAAGCCGGATACGGCCGCCCAGCTGCCGTCGGCCGGCCGGTAGAGGTAGCCGCCCAACACCACCCGGTCGGCGGCTTCGGGGACGGCCCGCACCACCCAGTCGGCGTCGCTGGGCTGCTCGCTGGTCAGCGGACCGCCAGGCAGCGGCGCCTCGACGCTGCTCCAGACCCCGGCTGCCAGGTTCAGCACCAGCGCCGCGTCGGACGCCTCGGCGGCGAAGACGGCGAACCCGTCGGAGGTGAGCTGGACCGACTCGCCGCCGACGCCCGGGTGTGAGGCAGGCGGGCTCAGTCTCCGGGTGGCCGGATCCCAGACGGCGGCCACCAGGTCGCCGCCGGGCTTGGCCGCCACCAGCAGGACGGCCTCGCTGCCGGCCAGCTCGACCCGGTGCGCGGACACCGCCTCCGGCGGCTCGCCCAGGCCGAGGTTCACGATGCCGCTGCGCCAGCCGCTGGCGTCGTGGAACTGGTAGCCGAGGACGCCGGCCGCGTCGGCCGGCTGCACGCAGAAGACGCCGGCGTCCATGCCGACCGGGGCGCAGGCTTCGGCATCCGCCGGGAAGTCGAGATTCGTCCAGGCCGAGGCCGCGGGTTCGTAGCGGTACAGCCGCGGCTCGTCCTCGGCGACCAGCACGTCCACTCCCTTCCCGCTGGTCACGGCCAGCGGGTTCGCGCACTCCTCGGCGCGGTAGGCCGGCCCTTCCGGCAGCCCCTGCCAGAGGTCGATCGCCGGGTCGTAGCGGTAGCCGAGCAGCCGGCAGGAGCCGCCGCCGGGCTGAGCGGCGATCAGGTAGACCGCGTCGCCCACACTCGCCTGCGCGTGCCCGCCGACCGCCGCCGGAGCCGTGACCCGCCGGAACCAGCCGGCCACGGACGGGCGGCTCGGAGCCGGGGCGGCGGTGCTCGGGCTCGCGGCGACGGTGGGCGCCGGCACCGCGGTGACGGGGCGGGTGAGCAGCTGGGCGACCACGATCCCGCCCGGGACGAGCACCGCCAGGGCGGCGGCCAGAGCCAGCCAGCGCACGCCTCGCCGGGGTGCCGGCTGGGCGGCCGCCCGGCGGATCCCGGCGGCGGAGATCGGCTGGAAGCGGGCCTGCTCGACCTCGTGGGCGAAGTGCTCGCGCAGGGCGGCGGTGAACTCCGGAGTCTCGTTCGGGTCAGTCATGACCCCTCCCTTCAGCCTGGCGCAGCTGAGCCAGCGCCCGATGCACCAGCGAACGGGCGGTCGCCGGGCTGCAGCCCAGCACCGTCCCGATGTCGGCGAACTCGCGGTCCTCGAAGTAGCGCAGCACCACCGCCGCCCGCTGCCGGGTGGGCAGCCGCTCCAGCAGCGCGCCCAGATAGACCGAGTCGACCACCTGGTCGGCGGCTGCGGCCGTGCTGGCCGGGACCTCGTCCACCACCAGTTCGCGGCGCCGCTTGCGCCACCGCGAGATGTTGGCATTGACGATGCTGCGGCGGACGTACGCCCCCGGATCCCGGTCGGCGGCGATCCGCGGCCACGCCCGGAAAGCGCCCAGCAGGGCGTCCTGGACGGCGTCGTGGGCGTCTTCGGCGTTGCCGATCACAAGGTAGGCGAAGTGCTGCAGGGCCAGGCCGTGCTCGGTGACGAAGCGGTCGAAGTCCCGGCCCTCGGCGTGGGCAGCGACAAGCTCCACACGTGCCTCCTGCACAGCCAAGGGCGGACTCATCCCCAACCTACGCGCCAGCAACCCCGAACGTGGCGCCGATCACGGAATTGCCGGACCAGTCGAACGGAAAAGGAACCGTCCCCGTTTCCGTTCAGGCTACGACTCGGCGAGATCCCGGCTGCGGTCGCGGGCGGCCTCCATGGCGGTGATGAAGGCGGCCTTCACCTTGTGGCTCTCCAGTTCGCGCAGCGCGGCGGCGGTGGTGCCTCCCGGCGACGTGACCCGCTCCTTCAGGACGGTGGGGTGCAGGCCGCTCTCGGCGAGCAGCTTGGCCGAGCCGTACATGGTCTGCACCACCAGCGTGGTCGCGGTGTCGCGCGGCAGGCCGAGCATCACGCCGGCGTCGATCATGGCCTCGACCACGAAGTACAGGTACGCGGGCCCGGAGCCGGAGATCGCGGTGACCGCGTCCTGGTACTTCTCGGGGACGACGACCACCTGGCCGACCGCGCTGAGCAGGGCGGTGGCCTGGTCCAAGTGCTCGGCGCCGGCGGTGGCGCCGGCGGAGACCGCGGCCATCCCCTCGTCCACCTGAGCGGGGGTGTTCGGCATCACCCGCACCACCGGAGCGCCGGCGGGAAGGCCGGCCTCCAGCTTGGCGGTGGTGATGCCGGCGCACAGCGAGATGACCGGGGCGCCGGGACGCAGCGTCGCCGCGATCAGCGGCAGCACCTCGCCGACGTCCTGCGGCTTCACCACCAGCACGACCGTGTCGGCCTGGCTGACCGCCTCTGAGGTGTCGGCCGTCCGGATGCCGTGCCGCTCGCTGATCTCCGCCAGCCTCGGCGCATGGCGATCCGCGGCGATGATGTCGGAGCCCGTCCAGCCGGCGCGCAGCAGCCCGGCGATCAGGGTCTCCCCCATCACGCCCGCGCCGATCACGGCCAGCGTGGTCACCGGGCGGCCACCAGTTCGGCGATCTGGACGGCGTTCAGAGCGGCCCCCTTGCGCAGGTTGTCATTGCTGACGAACAGCACGAGGCCGCGTCCGCCCGGCACCGACTGGTCGGTCCGGATCCGGCCGACGAAGGAAGGGTCCTTGCCGGCGGCGTACCGCGGGTTGGGGACGTCCGCCACCTCGACGCCGGGGGCGGTGGCCAGCAGCCCGGCCGCCCGGGCGGGGCTGATCTCCTCGGCGAACTCGGCATGCACCACCAGCGAGTGCCCGCTGAAAACCGGCACCCGGACGCAGGTGCCGGCCACCAGCAGCTCCGGGAGGTGCAGGATGCGGCGAGACTCGTTGCGCAGCTTCTGCTCCTCGTCGGTCTCGCCGGAGTCGTCGTCCACCAGCGAGCCGGCGATCGGCACCACGTTGTAGGCGATCGGCGCCAGGTACGGCGCCGGGTCGACCTCAGGGGCGGCCGAACCGTCCAGGGCGAGCTGGGCCGGGTCGGCGATGCCCTGCACCTGGCCGGCCAGGGCGCTGACGCCCTTGACGCCCGAGCCGGAGACCGCCTGATAGGTGGCGACGACCAGCCGGATCAGGCCGGCCGCGTCGTGCAGCGGCTTGAGCACCGGCATCGCCGCCATGGTGGTGCAGTTCGGGTTGGCGATGATCCCCTTGGGACGGACGAAGGCGTCGTCCGGGTTGACCTCGCTGACCACCAGCGGCACCTCGGGATCCTTGCGCCAGGCCGACGAGTTGTCGACCACGACAGCCCCCGCAGCGGCGACCTTCGGGGCGTACTCGCGCGACATCGTGGCGCCGGCGGAGAAGAGGGCGATGTCGAGGCCGGAGAAGTCGGCGGTGGCGGTGTCCTCCACCACGACCTCGCCGTCTGACCAGGCCAGGTTCGAGCCCGCCGAGCGGGCTGAGGAGAAGAACCGGATCTCGTCCGCCGGGAAATTCCGCTCGGCCAACAGGGTCCGCATCACGCCGCCGACCTGACCGGTCGCTCCAAACACACCAACACGCATGAGGTGAAGCCTAACGCCGCAGGCCCGGAAAGCCCTGGTCAGCCCACCGCGGACGAGACTCCGCGGTCAAAGCCAGTCGACCAGCGGAGCCAGGATCGAATAGCCCACGAAGGCCGCCACGTCCAGCAGGGTGTGCGCGACCACCAGCGGTCCGACCCGCTTGAACTTCAGGTACAGCAGCCCGAAGGCCAGGCCCATCACCAGGTTGCCGATGAAACCGCCGAACCCCTGGTAGAGGTGGTAGCTGGCCCGGATCACGGCGCTGCTCACCAGGATCACCCACGGCTTCCAGTTCAGCGCCGCGGCCCGGGAGAAGAAGAAGCCGAGCATGACGACCTCTTCGAGGATGCCGTTCATCGCGGCCAGCCCGATCAGGACGGGCGCCGTCCACCAGTTCGCCGCCAGGTTGGCCGGCGAGACCTGGGTGTTGAACCCCGCCGTCCAGGCCAGGTAGTAGAAGGCGAGCCCCGGGATGCCGATGGCCGCGAAGATCAGCGCGCCCCGGCCCAGGTCGAACCACGGACGGCGCAGGTCGAAGCCGATCTGACGGCGCTCCCCCGCGAGATGCAGCAGATACAGCGCCAGCAGCGCCGGCACCAGCGGGAAGACGATCGCGGCCAGCTGGTAGGCCAGGTCGAGCCACGGCCGGTCCGGGGTGTAGGACGGGTTCATCGTGGTGGTCTGCTCGTTCAGCGGCACCTCGTAGGTGAGCTTGTTGATGATCGACAGGATCGAGTAGACCGCCGACTGGCCCAGCGACACCCCCAGCACCAGCAGGATGTCCAGCCCCGGACGCTGCCGGCCGACCTCACTTCCGTCATCCCCGCGCAGGCGGGGATCTCCGACGGAACCCGCAGCGGCGTCCGGCGTGGCGGCGTCCGTCACCGCTTCTCCTCCTGGGGCAGGCGGGAGTGCGTCCGAGTGAATTCCAGGGCGTCGGCCAGCTGCTGCAGCCGCTCGCCGGGGTTGTCGGTGCTGTTGGTCTTCACCTCGAGGACGATCTGACCGGGGAAGCGCCGACGGGCCAGTTCGGCGAGCACCTCGTCGGCGCGCTGGTTGCCCTGGCCCGGCAGCAGGTGCAGGTCGGCGACCCCGTCCTGACCGTCGGTGAGGTGCAGGTGGGCGAGCCGGTCACCCCACTGCTGGACCAGGCTGAGCGAATCCTGCCGGGCGGTCGCGGCGTGCGAGAGATCGAGGGTGAGGTGGTCGATGTCGAGTTCGGAGGGATCCCAGCTCGGCGAGTAGGCGCGCATCTCGGCGCCGCGAGGGCCACGCCAGGGGAACATGTTCTCCACCGCGTAGATCAGGCCGGTGGCGTGACTGAACTGACGGATCCCGGCGGTGAAGCTGGCCGCGTAGCTGCGCTGCCACCGGAACGGCGGATGGACGACCACCACCGAGGCGCCGAGCCGGTTGGCGGCCTCGCCGGAGCGTTCCAGCTTCTCCCACGGGTCGGAGCCCCAGGTGCGCTGGGTCAGCAGCAGGGTCGGGGCGTGGATCGAGCCGATCGGCATCTCGTAGTAGTCACGCAGCCGTTGCAGGGCGTCCACGTCGCGCGAGGCGGCGTCCATGCCGACCATGACCTCGATGCCGTCGAACCCGAGTTCGCGGGCGATCGCGAAGGCGCGGGAACTCGATTCCGGGTACACCGAGGACGTCGACAGCGAGATCATCGGCGTACCGGTCGGCAGTGTCACGTGCCCCATCGTAGTTACCGCGGGGAAGTTCGCCGATTTCTCATCTGGCTGCCGACCTGGCAAGAATGGCCCCATGCATGTCGATCATGTGACGTTCGCAGTCGGTCCGGCCGGCCTGGCCACGGAATCGCAGCGCCTGGGCGACCTGCTGGGCGAGAAGTTCAAGGACGGGGGGTTCCACCCCCGGTTCGGCACCCGCAACCACATCCTGCCGCTGGCCGGCGACCGCTACATCGAGGTCGTCGAGGTGCTGGAGCATCCGGCGGCGGAGAAGGCCCCCTTCGGCCAAGCCGTGCGGGCCCGCTCCGAGATGGGCGGCGGCTGGCTGGGCTGGGTCATCTCCGTGGACGACATCGCCCCCTATGAGGAGCGACTCGATCGCCAGTCGGTGCTCGGGATGCGCCACTTCCCCGACGGCCGCAAGCTGGAATGGGAGCAGGTCGGCGTCAGGGGGCTGCTGGCCGACCCGCAGCTGCCGTTCTTCATCCACTGGCTTTCCGACCACGAACTGCAGCCGAAGGCGCTGAAGGGCACCATCGAGCTGGTCGAGCTGGAGATCGCCGGGACCCGTGGCCGGGTCGAGGACTGGCTGGGCGTCGAGGTCGGCGAGGCCTTCGACGGGGTGTCGATCAGCTTCACCTCTCCCAACGGCCAGCCCGGGCTGGCCGCCGCCACCTTCCTGACCCCCAACGGGGTCGTCCGCATCTGACCCCCTCGGCAGGTCGCTGACAGAAACGTCAGAGCCTCCCCGTAGCGTGCGGGGCATGGCGAAGAACACCACCACGTACCGCTGCTCCGAGTGCGGCTGGACGGCCCCCCGCTGGGTGGGGCGATGCGGAGAATGTCAGGCCTGGGGCAGTGTCGCCGAGGCCGGCGCCCCCACCGCGCGGGTCAGCGCGAGCGCGCCGGTCACCCGCGCCGTCCCCATCGGCGAAGTAGACGCCACCGCCACCGCCGGGATGCCGACCGGCATCGGCGAGCTCGACCGGGTGCTCGGCGACGGGCTGACGCCCGGGGCGGTCGTGCTGCTGGCCGGCGAGCCGGGGGTCGGGAAGTCCACCCTGCTGCTGGAGGTCGCCGCCCGCTGGGCCGGCGCCGGCCGGAAGACCCTCTACGTGACCGCCGAGGAGTCGGCCGCCCAGGTTCGGCAGCGGGCCGAGCGCACGCGGGCGATCACGGACGGCCTGTACCTGGCCGCCGAATCCGACCTCGCGACCGTGCTGGGCCACATCGAGGAGCTGCGTCCGGAGCTGCTGGTGCTCGACTCGGTGCAGACGGTCGGCCTCTCCGGGGTCGACGGGGTGCCGGGCGGGGTCACCCAGGTGCGCGAGGTCACCGCGGCGCTCATCCGGGTGGCCAAGCAGCGGTCGCTGCCGGTGGTGCTGATCGGCCACGTCACCAAGGACGGCAACGTCGCGGGGCCGCGCACCCTGGAGCATCTGGTCGACGTCGTGCTCTCCTTCGAGGGCGACCGGCACAGCGGCTTCCGGATGCTGCGGGCCAGCAAGAACCGCTACGGCCCGGCGGACGAGGTGGGCTGCTTCGAGATGGGGGCCGGCGGCATCCGCGAAGTGCCGGATCCGTCCGGGCTGTTCGTCTCCCGGCACGCCGAGCCGGTCGCCGGCACCTGCCTGGGCGTCTCGCTGGAAGGGCGGCGTCCGCTGCTCACCGAGGTGCAGGCGCTGGTGGTGCCGAGCGGCGCGCCCGCCCCGCGGCGGGTGACCCATGGCATCGAGTCCGGCCGGGTGGCGATGCTGCTGGCCGTCCTGCAGCGCAAGGCGGGCCTGAAGCTGCACAACCGCGAGGTGTACGTGTCGACGGTGGGCGGCGCGCGGGTGAGCGATCCGGCGACCGACCTGGCGGCGGCGGTGGCGATCGCCTCGGCCAGCGTCGAGCGGGCCTTCGACCGTCCGATCATCGCGCTGGGCGAAGTGGGGCTCTCCGGTGAGCTGCGACGGGTGGCCGGGCTGGAGCGCCGGCTCGCCGAGGCCGCCCGGCTCGGCTTCGAGCTGGCCCTGGCCCCGGCTGGCGCCCATGCCAAGATTCGCGGCCTGCGCGTGGTCGAGGCCGCCACCCTGGCCGACGCCCTCGGCCTGCTGCAGCTGCGCCGCGAGGCGCCCCGCACCACTACCCGGCTCGACCCCAGCCGCCGCCACCTGACGGTCGTCGAGGAGGGAGCCTGACCCCTAAGCTTGGCGGCGACGAGAGGGAGCCATGGATCGACCCACCCGGCAGCGACTCCGCACCCAGCTGGCCCTGCTCAGCCCCGGGACGGCCCTGCGCGACGGCCTGGACCGGATCGTCCACGGCCGCACCGGCGCGCTGATCGTCCTGGGCCGCAGCGACGCGGTGGACGCCCTGGTGACCGGCGGCTTCTCGATCGACGTGCCGCTCACCGCGACCTCGCTGCGCGAGCTGGCGAAGATGGACGGCGCCATCCTGCTCGACGAACGGCTGGAGCGGATCGTCCACGCCGGCGCCCACCTGATGCCCGCCGCCGCGACTCCGACGGACGAGACCGGCACCCGGCATCGCACCGCCGACCGGGTGGCCCGGCAGACCGGGGTGCCCACGGTCTCGGTGTCGGCGTCCATGGCCTCCATCGCGCTCTTCCTGGACGGCCACCGCTACCCGCTGCAACGCCCCGAACAGCTGCTGTCGGCCGCCAACCAGGCGCTCGCCACGCTCTCCCGCTACCGCGACCGGCTGACCGAGGACGCCCGGCGGCTGACCGTTCTCGAGGTGCAGGACACGGTCACCGTCCAGGACGTCACCGTGGTGGCCCGGCGGGTCGAACTGGTCAACCGCCTGGCCGAAGAGCTCTCCGACATCGTGGTGGAGCTCGGCTCCGACGGCCGGCTGGTCGCGCTTCAGCTTCAGGAGCTGACGGCCGGCGTCTCCGAGACCGCGGACGCCCTGGCCCGCGACTACGGCACCGGCGAATCCCGGCTGGAGCTCGCCGCACTGGCCGAGCTCAGCACCGACGACCTGCTGGACGGCAGCCTGGTCGCCCGCCGGATCAGCCTGATCCCCGGCACTCTGGACGCCCGGCTGCCCGCCCGCGGCTACCGCCAACTGGCCCAGCTCGGCCGGCTGCCCGAAACCGCCGCCGACCGCCTGGTCGAGCACTTCGGCTCGCTGCAGGCCCTGCTGGGCGCCTCGACCACCGACCTGCTGAGCGTCCCCGGCATGGACTACGCCGCGGTCCGCGTCCTCCGCGACGGACTCACCCGCCTCACCGAGGCCAGCTACCCCTCCGCATAGCCCGCGGCCAACCCGAGGGGCAGCAAATTCTGACCCTGGTCAGGAAAGTCTGACCACATATCGCCGGAATCGGGCCTATCCGGACGGGGCTTCCTCGGTAGGCTGAGTCGTGCCGAGCAAGGTGCCCTATCTGCTCCAAGTCCCACCCCCAGGAGCGACATGGAGGCATCATGGCTGGCGAAGCAGCTGGTGTGACTGAGCCCAGCGGCGGAGTCGCGGGGGGCGACTTCGCCATCGACCCGGCCAGGACGCGGATTCGCGTCCTGGTCGTGGACGATGACCGGCAGCTAGGTCCGATGCTCGCGGAAAGCCTCACGCGGCTGCCCGATTTCGAGGTGGTCGGCATCTGCGCCGATGGCGAGGAAGCCCTGGCCTTCGTGCTCGCCGATCCGCCGGACGTGGTGATGATGGATCTGCAGATGCCGCGGATGGACGGCTACACCGCCACCCGGAGGATCCGCCAGGCCGACCTCCCCTCCCGCGTCATCGCGTTGACCAACCTCGACACCGAGGAGTCCGTCACCCGCGTCCTCGCCGCCGGCAGCCACGGCTGTCTCGCCAAGGGATCGCGAACCGCCCTGATCGCGGACGCGATCAAGATGGTGGCCCGGCATGGCGTCATAGTGCTGCCCGACTACTCAAGCTCCTGGCTAGGGAAACGCCTGTCGACGGCCGTCCGCTACGGGCTGACCGAGCGGCAACTGCGGATCCTGAAGTACATCGCAGGCGGCGTGCCGCGGGCGGCCATCGTCAAGGCGGAGAACATCTCGCTGTCCACCTTGAAGTCGGACGTGCGGACGCTCGAGCGCCAGCTCGGCGCGCGCGGCTGGGATGAGCTGGCGAGCCGGACGGAACAACTGCACCTCCTCTAGGAGCCTGCTCCAGGAGCGTGCGCCGAAGGGCCCTTCGGCAAGCTTGGGCAGCGTCGGCCAAGCTTGCCGAAGCCGACTCCTCAGGCGCCCAAACCGGTTCTACCGCACCAACTGCATGGTCTGCTTGGCGGTGGCCTTGTCGCCCATGCTGGCCGTGGCGACATAGGTGCCAGGCTTCAACTTGTCCTTGGCGAGCTTGCAGCTCTCGCTGGAGCGCCGCACCGTCCACTTCACGGTGAACTCGTGAGTGGCGCCGCCTTCCAGCTTCGTCTCCTTGGCGGGGAGCCACTTGTCGCAGTGGGCCGTGCTCCAGATCCGGTCCTTGCCGGAGGTGACGGTCAGCTTGTAGGTCTTCGGCGAGATCGTGAGGATGCACGTGACCTTGGTGTTGTTGGTGACCGTCAGCGTGAACGCGGTGTCCTTGGCGCCCACCTTGACCTTCTGGAAGCCGGCGACGCCAAGCTTCAGCAGCGTCGGATCGCAGGCGACCGGCCCGGTCGGTGTCGGGCTGGGGCTCGGCGAGGGCGCGGTGGTCGTCGGCGTCGAAGAGACGGTCGGAGTCTCGGACGGGGAGACCGGCGGCGGAACTGCGCTGACGACGGGTTCCTTCGGCCACACCAGCCAGGCCACCCCCACCACGAGGACCAGCGCCAGAGCCACGATCAGGCCCCGGCGGACCCAGTAGACCCGCGGCTCTTCCGGTCCGACCGGATGGAGCAGTGATCCCATGCCGGAAGGCTAGCCCGCCTCCCGCCCCGCGCACGGAACCCACGCCGTGAGTCGCCCCTGCTTGTGGCCGGGGTGCGCTGCGAACCGATCTGCCTCTGGATGACTCCCGCAGGCCCGCCCCTGGTCGAATCGGGCGATCTGGAGGCAGCCACGTCCAGGCTAGGGTGGCTAGGTGCGGCGTGCGGAGGTGGTGTGGGCGGTCACCGCCTGGTACGCCGAGCACGCCCGCGACCTGCCGTGGCGTTCGGCCGAGGCCACGCCTTGGGGAGTGATGGTCAGCGAGTTCATGCTGCAGCAGACGCCGGTCGCCCGGGTGCTCGAGCCGTGGCGCCAGTGGCTGGAGCGGTGGCCCTCCCCCGCCGCGCTGGCGGCGGAGGAGCCCGGTGAGGCCGTCCGCGCGTGGGGACGGCTGGGGTATCCGCGCCGGGCGCTGCGGCTGCACGCGGCCGCTGCCGTCATCGTCGCGAACCACGGCGGCGAGGTGCCTTCCGACATCGACGCGTTGCGCGCCCTGCCCGGCGTCGGCGAGTACACCGCGGCCGCCATCGCCAGCTTCGCCTTCGGGCAGCGGCACGCGGTGCTGGACACCAACGTCCGCCGCGTCCTCGCCCGGCTGGACGCCGGCCAGGCCGCGCCGGCGCACAGCCTCACCCGCGACGAGCGGGAGCGAGCGGAAGCCTGGCTGCCGGACGACCCCGCGACCGCCGCCCGCTGGGCCGTGGCGGCGATGGAACTCGGCGCCCAGCTGTGCACCGCCGCCAACCCCCGTTGCGGGACCTGCCCGGTCAGCGCCGACTGCCGCTGGCTGGCCGCCGGACGTCCGGAGAACGCGCCCGCCCGCCGCAGCCAGCCCTACGCCGGCACCGACCGCCAAGCCCGCGGCGCCCTGCTGGCTGTGCTGCGCGCGTCCGACTCCGCCCCGGCCGAGCGCCTGCTGGCCGCCTGGCCGGCGGATCGCGAGCAGGCCGAGCGCGCCCTGGCCTCCCTGCTCGCCGACGGCCTGATCCGCCGGGCCTCCGCTGGCCGCTACACCCTCTAGCCGGATGGATTCGGTTCCGGACGGCTGCGGGCATAGCGTTGGGCTGACAAGGAGGAACAAGGTGCAGCAGGCAGGTCGGTACCAGGGCGGGGCGCCGGTGGCGGAGGCGGTCAGGTCGGGGTTCGCGGAGAGCTTCCATCACGGTTCGGTGGCGGTGCTCGACGCCGGCGGACGGCTGGTCGCCGCAGCCGGCGACCCCCACGGAGCTGTCTTCCCGCGCTCGTCCAACAAGCTCATGCAGGCCGTCGGCATGCTGCGCGTAGGGTTCGCGCCCGCCGACGACGCCGAACTGGCGCTGACCGCCGCCAGCCACCACGGCCAGCCGATGCACACCGAACGCGTCCGAGCGATGCTGACCCGCGCCGGACTCAGCCCGGACGCGCTCGCCTGCCCGGCGGACCTGCCGATCGACCCCGAGACCCGGCGTCAGGTCGCGCTCCCCGAGCCGCTGTACATGAACTGCTCGGGCAAGCACACCGGGATGCTGCTCACCTGTGTCGCGGCCGGCTGGCCGGTCGACGGCTACACCGATCCCAGCCATCCCCTGCAACAGGCGCTCCGGCGCGAAGTGGAAAGGCTCAGCGGCGAGACGGTGGCGGCGACCGGGGTGGACGGCTGCGGCGCGCCCGTCCTGGCGATCTCGCTCACCGGGCTGGCGCGCGCCTTCCTCGCCGCGGTCGACGCCGCGGCCGAGACCCCGGAACGCCGGGTGGCGGACGCCATGCGGCGCCATCCCGAACTGGTCTCCGGCACCGGCGCGGCCGACGCCCGGCTGATGCGGGCCATCCCGGGGCTGCTCAGCAAGCAGGGAGCCGAGGGGGTGGCGGTGGCCGCCGTCCCAGGGGTGGGCGCGGTGGCGCTGAAGGTGGACGACGGCGCCGAACGCGCCCGGCTGCCGGTCATGGTCGCCGCGCTGGCCTGGCTCGGGCTGCGCGGCGAGCAGTTGGACGCGGTCGGCGCGGCGCCGGTGCTCGGCGGCGGACGTCCGGTCGGGGCGATCCGTGCGCTGGACGCCATCGGCCCGGTCACCGGGTAGCGTTGAACCCAAACCGAGCAACGAGAGAGACGATGACCAGCCCGTACGCCCGCCCCGACCAGCCCGACTCGGACGAGACGATCCCGCTCGTCCCGGATTCCGGCTACGCCGACCAGACCTCGCCGTGGTCGTCCGGCTACGAGTCGACGGCCGTCGATCCGCTGGGCGCCGAAGCCGCGACGCCTGGCGGGTACACCAACCCGGTGGTCTCCGGCGGGTACGCCAACCCGGCGCCGTCGCCGTCACTGCCGCCGGCTGCTCCGGCGTCCTCGCACCTGCCGCCCGCGGCCCCGCCGGCCGCGTACCCGTCCGCGGCGCCGTCCGGCTACCCGCTGCCGCCCGCCCAGGCCCCCTACCCCACAGCCCCGCTGTACGAGCAGCCGCCGGCCGCCTACGGGGTGGCTCCGTTCGAGCCCGCCCGCGACGGGTCGCCGGCGCCGATGGTTCCGGCGTACAGCTACGTCTACGGCCCCCAGCAGATCGAACACCCCAACTCCGTCCCGGCCCTGGTGCTCGGCGTTCTCGGCTTCTTCTTCGGCGTCACCTTCCCGATCGCCTGGTACCTGGGCGCCAAGGGCAACGCGGACGTGAAGCGGAACCCGCAGCGCTACCGCTCCAGTCCGATGCTGACCATCGGCATGGTGCTGGGCATCGTCGGGACCGCGTTGATGACGCTGTTCGCGCTG
>CAZLWS010000016.1:0-18251 GCA_964563205.1 uncultured Propionibacteriaceae bacterium
ACCGAGGGCTTCTCCGAGGACTGGGACTTCGACGCGATCTGGGCCCAGCTGCACACCCTGTACCCGGTGACCCTGGACAAGAAGGAGTACGAAGGCAAACGCGACCTGACCCCGGAGACCCTCGTCGAGGACTTCACCGCGGACGCCCAGGCCGCCTACGACGCCCGCACCGAGTTGCTGGGCGCCGAGACCATGCGGGAGTTCGAGCGGCAGGTGCTGCTCACCGTGCTGGATCGCAAGTGGCGCGAGCACCTGTACGAGATGGACTACCTGCGCGAGGGCATCGGCCTGCGCGCCATGGCGCAGCGCGACCCGCTGGTGGAGTACCAGCGCGAGGGCGGCGAGATGTTCAACGCCATGATGGGCGCCTTCATGGAAGAGGTCGTCGGCTACCTGTACAACCTCAACGTCCAGGTGCAGCCGGCCGCCCCCGAGGTCACCGTGGAGTCCGGCCCCGACCCGGACGTCCCGGGCGCGACCGAGGCGAAGGCCAGCCGTCCGAAGCCGCCGGCGCCGGAGGCGAACCTCACCAAGCGTCCGACCCTGCAGGCCAAGGGGCTGCAGCCGCGCCAGCAGCGTCCGATGTCCTACTCGGCGCCCAGCGAGACTGGTGAGGCGCAGTCCACCCGCCAGGAGTCCAAGGACGACCCGTACGCCGGGGTGGGACGCAATGAGCCCTGCCCCTGCGGCTCCGGCAAGAAGTTCAAGCTCTGCCACGGACGCCGCGCCTGATCACTGCCGCAGCCACCCGGCGCGGTTGATCACATCCGGGCGCAGCGCGAGCTCGACCCGGCAGGCGGCCCAGTGGCCGCCGACCTGGGTGAGCCGGATCGCGGCCGCCCGGGAGGTTCCCGCCTGCCGCAGGTGCGCGGCGACCTCCAGGGCGTTGCGGGAGGGCTGCTGGATGCGCACTGACCGCAGCCGCACTCCGACGGCCGCCCCGGCCCGCCGCAGATGCTCCAGCAACGCCAGCGGCTCCGGCTCGACCCAGGCCTCCAGCTGCGTGACCGGACGCCGTCCGGCCAGCACCTCGACGATGGCCGTCACCACCGCGGTGGCCAGCTGCCGCAGTTCGGGGTCGAGCTCGGCAGGCTCGGCGACCACGGCAGGCCCGTCCCACGGCAGGGTCGGGTGCTGGCTGGCGACGACGATCGGTTCGAGCAGCCGCCGTGCGGGCGGCCGGGACGGGGGAGCGGGACGGCAGTCGGCCAGAATGGTCATCAATTCTCCTCGGGTGGGTAGACAGCCCACTGTGAAGGATCCTGAGCCGGATGCAACCATGCCCTCCCGAATCTGTGGATAACTCGTTCGCACGTACAACCGGCGAGGGCGCATAGGGTGGGGCCTGTGAGTGTTCTGGTGTCGGTGGACGAGGCGGCGCTGCTCGCCCGGGATCAACCCGCGCAGCCGTGGAAGCAGGCCTTCGTGTGCCTGCTGGACCGTCCGGTGAGCCGGGAGCAGCTGATCGACCGGATCAGCGAGCGGATCGACTACGCCCCTCGGTTCCGGCAGAAGGTGACCGGCTGGCCGCTGCCGGACTGGTCGGACGACCCGACTTTCCTGGTCTCCGGCCACGTCAAGGCCGACTCGCTGGCCTCCGGGGTCACCCTGCAGCAGTGGCTCGCGGCACGGCTGGCGACGCCGTCCGACCGGGCTCATCCGCTGTGGGAGGCCTGGCTGGTCGAAGGCGCCGCGGGCAGCCTGCCGGCCCTGGTGGTCTTCTCCCACCCCGCGCTGACCGACGGCTACGACAACGTCCACCTGCTGCAGGAGCTCTTCGACGAGCAGCCCACGACCATCGCGCCGTCCCGGCAGGCTTGGACGGCCGCCCCGCCGAGCGGCCCCAGCTGGACGGAGCTGGCCGGCCGGCTGGGCAACCCGCTGCAGGCGGCCAAGGACGTGGGCGCCGGGCTGACCGGACTGGTCGAGAACGCGGTGCGCGGGCTGTCGGCGTCCGGGCGCGCCCATCATGTCGCCGGGGTGGAGGTCGATCTGGCCACGCTGCGGCTGATCCGGCAGCGGCACGGCTGCACCACCCACGATGTGCTGCTCGCGATCGCCACCGCGGGCGTGCGGGGCTGGCTGGTGGACAACGGCGGAGTGCTGGCCGACCAGGTCGCCCTGGTGCCGATGGCGGTCACCGAGCCCGACCTGCTGGGCTCGGCGATCGGCGCGCGGGTGGCGCCGCAGTGGATCGCGCTGCCGGTCACCGAACCCTCGCCGGTCGCCCGCCTGGCGGCCATCGCCACCCTCACCCAGGCTCGCGAGGACACCGGGCTGTCGGTCCCCGCCGCCGAGCTGCGCGACCTGGCCGGGTTCGCGCCGCCCACCCTGCACAGCCTGGCGGCCGGGGCGGTGGCAGCCGGACGTCCGCACTCGGTCTGGATCGGGAACGCCCCCGGGCCCGCCGAGCCCCGCTACCTGGGCCGGGCGCGGGTGGTCGGGGCGTACAGCCTGCTCGCCACCACGGACGACCAGCGCTGCACGGTCTCCATCAGCAGCTACCGCAACCGGGTCACCATCGGGGTGACCGCGCGGCAGGAGGTGCGGCACTTCGCCCGCGACGTCAGCAACGAACTCGGCGCCCTGAGGGCAGGGGAGTGACATGACCGATCTGGTGTTCCTGCCGCTGTCGAGCGGCCAGCTGCACAGCTGGGCCGGCGCCGGCACGCTGCCCGGCAGCCACGCCGGCTACGCCGTCACGCCGGCCATGGCCGAAGCCTTCGGCCTCACCGATCCCGAGGACGCCGAGTACACCGCGCTGTCGGTCGCGTCCATCGCCGGGCTGATCGCCCACGGCGAGCGGGTCGTGGCGGTGCTGGCCTCCGGCTTCCCTGCCACCTCGGACGAGTTCGGCGCCGTCCGGATCGACGACCCCGCCTACGACGCGGTGACCGCTCTCTTCGGCGAGGACGCCAACCCCGCCCAGGCCGCCGCGGTCGCTGTCACGGTGCAGGGGCTGACCCTGGACGAGGCCTGGGAGTCCGACGCCGTCCAGGCCCTGCTGACCGAGCGCGACCTGCTCTGGTACGGCCCTGCGGAGTGGGCCTCGGTAGGCGGGCGCTGAGCGAGGAGCCCGTCTTCGCCCGAAGGTTTACGATAGGCGGGATCGACGGGCCGACCGAGGAGGAGCCATGCCACACACCCTTTGGCGGGGAGCGGTGTCGTTCGGGCTGGTCACCATCCCGGTCCGGGTCTACGCGGCCACCGAGACCAAGGACATCAGCTTCCGCCAGGTGCACCCCGCCGACGGCGGCCGGATCCGGTACAAGCGGATCTGCGAGGTGTGCGGCAAGGAGATCCCCTACGCCGAGATCGGCAAGGGCTACCTGGCCGAGGACGGGCGGATGGCCGTGCTGACCGACGAGGACTTCGCCGGGCTGCCCTCCGCGGAGGGCAAGACGGTCGACGTGGTGCAGTTCGTCGACGTCGACCACATCGACCCGCTCTACTACGACCGCAGCTACGTCCTGGAGGCCGACCAGGCGGCGGCCAAGCCCTACGCCCTGCTCCGCCAGGCGCTGGCCGACAGCGGCAAGGCCGCCGTGGTGCGGGTGGCGCTGCGCAGCCGCCAGACGCTGGCCCTGATCCGTCCCCTGAACGACGTGCTGGTGCTGCACACCATGCTCTGGCCGGACGAACTGCGCGACCTCTCCTTCGCCGCGCCCCCCGAGGCAGCGGTCACCGACGCCGAAGTCGCGATGGCAAGGATGTTCATCGACCAACTGAGCGCCGAGTTCGACCCCGCCGCCTTCACCGATGACTACCGCGAGGAGCTGGAAAAGGTGGTCGCCGCCAAGCTGGAAGGCATCGAAGCGCCCGAAGCCGAGGCCGAGCCCTCCCGTCCGGCCGAGGTGGTCGACCTGGTCGCCGCCCTGCAGGCCTCCGTCGAAGCCGCCAAGCGCAGGCGGGAAGCCGAAGCCAGCTGAGCTGGGCAGGGTCACTGCCAGGTCTGGGCGACCTGGGACTGGATGGCCAGGGCCTCCAGCAGCAGCGGCGCGGCCTGGCGTTCCAGGGCGGGGCCGAGCAGCGGGATGTTGACGGTCAGGGTGCCGGCGTAGCTGAGGGTGGAGCCCTCGCCGTCCGGTGCCAGTGTCACCGTCCCGTTCAGTGTCACGGGCATGTTCTCCACGGCGACCACGGTGCGGCCGGCGCGGGTGTCGCCGTCCGCCTCCCCCCAGGCGACCTCATCGGTGACCGTGATGGTCGGTCCGGTGAACTTCTCGATCGAGGGGTGGTTCTTCATGGTGCGCCGGGCGCCGGTGCGCAAGCCCTCCACGTACACCGAGTAGTCCAGCGGCTCGGACGCGACGCAGACCGCCTCCAGGAAGGCCGGATCGGTGAGCATCGCGAAGGTGGCCGCCGGCGGCTTCGGATACGAATGCGTCGCGGAGATCTGCATGGCAGCCATTGTGGGGCATGGGCGCTCTGAGCGACACGGACTCGCCGCAGCCGCCCGGCTCAGGGTCGGGCGAAGGCTGCGGCGCGATCCGCGACCTGGGTCGCCACCGCGCCGAGGAGCGAGTCTCCACCCACCTTCGGGACGGCGGCGCTCACCGCTTCCGCGGTTCGCACAACGGTCTCTCGTGCACGCGCCGTCGAAGTGCCCCATGTCTCTGCCTCTTCAATGAGGTCGGCCGGAGTCAGGTACTTCAGATTCCCTTGGCCAGCGACGCGCATGCCGAAGGTGCTGAACCTGCTGCTTATGCAGAAGACGGGTGCGATGTCGTAGGCGGGCGCCAGCTGGAAAGCTCCGTCGCGCAGGATCAGCGAGTAGTTCTTGGCGTGGGCGTCGCCGTTGCCGATGATCGCGTTGAACGTGACGAGGCGGAGGAGGTCATCGCGGAACCGCGCGGGATCGATGGCCTCCGCGCCAGGGCCGCTCGAGATGGTCGCCAGCCGGCTGCCAGGATCTCCCGCCGGCTCGTACTTCGCGCCCGCGCGAATCCCGAGTGCCTGGGCGAAGTCCTCCTGGTGAAGCCGATCGCCCGCCGTCCGGTCATAGCGCTGGACGACCAGCGCAAGACGCTCACCGAACCTCTCCAACTCCGTGTGCGCAGCGGGCACACCGGCTTCGAGGGCGACCGACATCGCCCAGTGCTCGTACTCGATGATCCGTGGGATCGGCACGCTCGGGTCGATCGGTTCGGGCTTGACGATATGGGTGGACATTGCGCCGGCGGCCGGCCACGCCCATCCGGAGCTGGTGCGGGTGAGAAGCACTTTGCTCTGCACGCCGCCAAGGGAGGCGCTGACGGATTCGCCTTCCGGAGCCGTCAGGGTGGGCAGGTCCTGGACGATCCGCGCCACCTCGTCCTCGGCCAGCGGAATCAGCCGACCCGCTGCCTGCGTGTCAGTCCTAGTGAACTGCACTGCTCCCGCGCACTCGGCGCCGAGGTAGGTCAGCAAGCCGAACGCGTCACCCGGACGAACGCGGTGCTGCTGCTCCAATTGCACCCGCAGCGCACCTTCGGGCAGCAGATTGTCGAGCCACGCATCCAACGCTGGGGCTTCAACCCGTTTCGAGGTCAGTGGCAGTGAGTAGGACAGCAGCCGCGTGCCCGTGCCCCAGTTCTGGACCTCTTCAGAGTCGTAGCGCAGCCGGACCGCCCCATTCCGCAGTCGCTGCAGTTCGCCGACGTGGCTGCCGTGCAGCCAGACATGCAGCAGGTTGGGCGCGCTCATCGTTGATCCTGGGGGGCGGAGACTGCGACCCGCGAGCCGCGCGGGACGATCAGCACCTCGTAGCCGGTGCTGGCGAGCAGCGAGATCACCGTCTCGGTCGACACCGGATGTCCGCGCTCGGCGCGAGAGACGGTCGGGCGCGAGGTGTTCGTGAGTTCAGCTGTCTCGGTCTGGTTCAGCCCGGCGTTCTGCCGTGCGCCGGCAAGCGCCTCGCCGAGTGCGGCCAGGGTGCGCACCCGGAACCAGGGCTGCATCATATTCGATTCATCTCCTCAGTTGACGGCAATGCATCAGTTTAGATTCATTCTCTCGCGACAAAGAAGATGAATCAAGATCGATGCGCGCGGACTCCTGCATGCGCCTACGCCGCGCACCAGGACGGGTCGGTCAGGGCTATGGTGGAGGGAGCGTACAGGCGTAGTCAGCGAGGATTACATGACCGACTCTCGGGTGGCCCCACCGGAGCTTGGAACAACCCTTCGGGAGCTCTATCTGGCGCAGTTGCCACCGGAAGAGCTGACCGGGCTCTCGCCCGAGGAGCTGGACGTCCGGATCGCCGCCCACCTGGAGTTCGGACGGCGGCGGGCCGCCGGAGAACACCTCTTGCGGGTGATCACGCCGACTCCGGAGGCGGACGGCTGGCAGGCTTCCGGCGCGACCG
This sequence comes from uncultured Propionibacteriaceae bacterium, assembly GCA_964563205.1. GTDB lineage: Bacteria > Actinomycetota > Actinomycetes > Propionibacteriales > Propionibacteriaceae > Propionicimonas. The sequence continues at coordinate 6,347 of CAZLWS010000016.1, forward strand.
TGGTGCACGTGGTGACCGACGACCGTCCCTTCCTGGTCGACAGCCTGACCATGGAGGTCGCCCGCCAGGGCTGGACGCTGCGCCGGCTGTTCCATCCCGTCCTGCCGGCGCCGCGCGACGCCGTCGGCGAGATCGCCGCCGACGGGCTGGACCGGAGCGAGTCCTGGATCGCGATGGAGGTCCAGTCGCCGCTGGGAGTGAGCGCGGCGGAGGTCTCCGAAGAGCTGCTGCAGGGACTGTTGGCGGCCCTGAACGACACTGCGGTCGCGGTCGCCGACTGGCAGCCGATGCTGGCGCAGGCCCGCGCGGCAGTCCTCGAACTTGAGACCTCCGCCCCGCCGGTGGACGCCCGCCGGGCGCAGGAAGCGGCCGAGCTGCTGCGCTGGCTGGCCGACGACCACTTCGTCTTCCTCGGCTATCGGGAGTACCGCATCGACGGGCCGGTCTTCACGGCGGCGCCGGGCGCCGGGCTGGGGATCCTGCGTGGCGACGACACCCCGGACGCCTTCCACGCCGTCCCCACGGGAGCGCCCGAGGCGCTGGTGGTCACCAAGCACCCGCGACGCTCCCGGGTGCACCGCAACGCCTATCTCGACTATCTGGGCGTGAGGATCCACGACGAGCAGGGCCGTCCGGTCGCGGAGCGGCGGTTCCTGGGGCTGATGGCGGCGTCGGTGTACACCGAGTCGGTCCATCATGTGCCGGTGCTGGCCGGGAAGGCCGGCGAGATCGCGGCCCGGCTCGGCTTCGACCCGAACTCGTACAGCGGCCACGCGGTGCGCCAGGCGATCGAGACCCTGCCCCGCGACGAGCTGTTCCAGGCGGACGTCGAGGAGCTCGTGCCGATGGTCGCCACGGTCGCCCGGCTGCGGGAGCGGCGCAGCGTCAAGGCTCTGGTCCGCTATGACCGCTACGGCCGGTTCGTCACCACCCAGATCTACGTCCCGCGGGACCGGTACAACACGGCGGTGCGGCAGCGGATCAGCGAGATCCTGCTCGCCGAACTCGGCGGGGAGTCGCTGGACTACCACCTGCAGGTCAGCCAGTCCCAGCTGACCAGGGTGTTCTTCGTCATCCAGCTGCCGGCAGCCGGCGACCTGCCGAGGCCGGACGCCGACCGGCTCACCGCGCTGGTCGAGGCCGCCACCCGCACCTGGGAGGAGGGCTTCTACGAAGCGGCGGCAGAGGTGCCCAGCGAGCAGCGTGGAGTGGAGTTCTCCGAGGCCTACGAAGAGGCGACGACGCCACGTCAGGCAGTCGCCGATCTCGCGATCGCCAACCAGTTGAGCGACGGGGACGACCTGCGCTTCACCCTGCGTCCGCCGAGCGACGGCAGCTGCGACGTGCGGCTGACGGTGTTCTCGCTGAACCGGCTCGAGCTCGCCCAGGTGATGCCGCACCTGACCATGCTGGGCGTCGAGGTGACCGACGAGCGTCCCTACGAGTGGAGCCTGCGCGGACGCCAGGTGCTGCTCTACGACTTCGGGCTGCGGCTGCCCGGCGACGCCCCCGCCGCCGAGGACTGGGACGCCGTCTCCCGGGCGCGCTTCGTCGACGCCTTCGAAGCCTCGTGGCGGGGCCGGCTGGAGCCCCGGCTGTTCAACCGGCTGGTGCTCACCGCCGGGCTCACCTGGCAGCAGGTGAACTGGCTGCGCGGCATCTCCAGGTACCTGCAGCAGGCGGCCGTCGGCTACAGCCAGCAGTACATCGCGGCCGCCCTGCACGCCAACCCCGGACTCGCGGCCGCCCTGGTGCGGGTCTTCCAGGTGAAGTTCGACCCGGCCCTGTTCGGCGAGGCCGGGACGCGCGCCGAGGCGCTCAAGACGGCCGAGGCCGACCTCGACTCCCGCATCGAGCAGGTTGCCAGCCTCGACCACGACCGCATCCTGCGGATGTTCGCCGCGGTGATCCGGGCGACGGTGCGCACCAATGCCTTCACGGGCGCTGAGGCGCTGGCCTACAAGCTGCTGCCGCGGGATCTGGCGCTGCTGCCGCAGCCGCGTCCGGCCTACGAGGTGTTCGTCTACTCGCCGGAGGTGCAGGGCGTCCATCTGCGGTTCGGCAAGGTGGCGCGCGGCGGGTTGCGCTGGTCCGACCGCCGGGAGGATTTCCGCACCGAGGTGCTCGGCCTGGTCAAGGCCCAGACGGTGAAGAACACCGTGATCGTGCCGGTGGGCGCCAAGGGCGGCTTCGTCCCGCAGCGACTGCCCGACCCGGCCACCGACCGGGCCGGCTGGCTGGCGCGCGGCCAGGCCTGCTACCGGGTCTTCATCGACGCCCTGCTCAGCGTCACCGACAACTCTCGCGGCGGCGTCGTGGAGCCGCCGCCAGGAGTGCTGCGCTACGACGGCGACGACCCCTACCTGGTGGTCGCCGCAGACAAGGGGACGGCCAGCTTCTCCGACCTCGCCAACGAGATCTCGGTGGCGCGCGGGTACTGGCTGGGCGACGCCTTCGCCTCGGGCGGCTCCAGCGGCTACGACCACAAGGGCATGGGCATCACCGCCCGTGGCGCCTGGGAGTCGGCCAAGCACCACTTCCACGAGCTGGGCCTCGATCCGCAGACGACCGACTTCACGGCGGTCGGGATCGGCGACATGTCCGGGGACGTGTTCGGCAACGGCATGCTGGCCTCACGGCACATCCGGCTGGTCGCCGCCTTCGACCACCGGCACATCTTCCTCGACCCCGACCCGGACGCCGCGGCGAGCTTCGTCGAGCGACAGCGGCTGTTCGGCCTGCCGCGGTCGAGCTGGGCCGACTACGACCCGAACCTGATCTCGGAAGGCGGCGGGGTGCATTCCCGCACCGCCAAGCGGATCGAGATCACTGCGCCGGTGCGCCGTGCGCTCGGCCTGGCCGACTCGGTCACCCGGCTGTCGCCGCCGGAGCTGATCCGGGCGCTGCTGCAGGCGCCCGTCGACCTGCTCTACAACGGCGGCATCGGAACCTATGTGAAAGGCTCCGGCGAGACGAACCTGGCGGTGGGGGACAAGGCCAACGACGCGATCCGGGTGAACGGCGCGCAGGTGCGGGCTCGGTGCGCGGTCGAGGGCGGCAACCTGGGCTGGACGCAGCGCGGCCGCATCGAGTACGCGCTGGCCGGCGGCCGGATCAACACCGACTTCATCGACAACTCCGCCGGGGTCGACACCTCCGACCACGAGGTGAACCTCAAGATCCTGCTCGCCGCCGCGCTGGCGGACGGCTCGCTGCAGCCGGCCGACCGCGATCCGCTGCTCGCCTCGATGACGGACGAGGTCGCGCAGCTGGTGCTGCGGCACAACGTCGACCAGAACCTGGCGCTGTCGAACGCCGAAGCCCGGTCGAAGGTGCTGGCCGGCCAGCACGAGGACTGGATGCGGGTGCTGACCGAGGACGGCTTCCTCGTCCGCTCCCTGGAGGATCTGCCCGACTCAGCCGCCATGGCCGAGCGGATCGCCGCCGGCCGCGGCCTGACCCGTCCGGAGCTGGCGGTGCTGCTGGCCTACACGAAGATCGCGCTGAAGGAATGGGTGCTGGCCGGCGACCTGCCCGACGACCCCTACCTGGCCGACCGGCTAACCAGCTACTTCCCGCAGCCGGTGCGGGAGCGGTTCGCCGCCGAGATCGCCGCCCATCCGCTGGGCCGCCAGATCATCACCACGGTGGCGGTGAACCGGTTCGTCAACTCCCAGGGCATCACCGCCTACCACCGGCTCTCCACCGAGACCGGCGCCCAGGTGGCGGACGTCATCCGCGCCCAGCTCGCCGCCCGCTCGATCTACAACGTCGGCTTGGCCGAGGTGCAGCTGGCGCGCATGGACGAACTGGACGCCGCACTGGTCACCGAGCTGCGGGTGGAGTTGCGCCGGATGGTCGAGCGGGCCACCCGCTGGCTGCTGCACAACCGGCGGGCGCCGCTGGACGTCCGCGCCGCGATCGACGAGTTCGCCGGCCCGGTGGCGCAGATCCGAGCCAGCCTGGGGGAGCGGCTGAACCCGCGGCAGGCCGAGATGGTCGAGCGCTGGCGCCGCTCCTGGCTGGAGCGCGGGACCCCGGAGCCGCTGGCGGCCAGCATGGCGACCGCCGCCCACGCCCACTACGCCCTCGGCATCGCCGCCACCGCCCGCCGGCTCTCCGCCGACCCGGAGCTGGCCAGCGAGGTCTTCTTCACCCTCGGCGACCGGCTCGGCCTGGATGAACTGGTGGAGCGGATCGACGTCCTGCCCCGCCAGGTCCGCTGGGACGCCATGGCCCGCGCCGCGCTGCGCGACGAGCTGCTGGAGACCCAGGACGACCTGACCGCCGCCGTCCTGCAGGGCGCGCCCGCCGGCGCGGGCGCAGCAGCCCTGGTGGACGCCTGGCTGCGCCACAACCCCGCCGCTCAGGGACGCGCCGCCACCCTCCGGGAGGTCTGCGAGGGTGAGCCGGACCTGGCCCGCATGAGCGTGGGGTTGGGGGTGGTCCGCTCCCTGCTGGCGTGAGGTCAGCGCACGACGGCGAGGATCTCGGTGCGCTCGGCGTCGCCCTCGCGCCAGGTGGCGGTGAGGGTGCCCAGCGGGGTGCCCTTCGGGAGGTGGTTGCCGTCCAGGACGCGCACCAGCCTGGCTGCCTCCGCGGCGGCGTTGGAGACCCGGACGATGCCGCTGCCCTGGGCGGTGGCGGACTTCTCGCCGTGCGACAGGTCGGCTTCGGTGTCGCCCTCGTGGATCACCCGCAGCAGCTCCGAGACGTAGACCGGATCGGCCACCGCGTCGTACACCCAGCGGGTGCCCAGCACGGAATGCTCCAGGTTGCCGACGAACCCGGCCTGGGCCTCGGGGAGTTCCTCGGAGCGGTAGGTGACCGGCACCTGGTAGGTGACGCCGGCGGAGCGCAGCAGCAGGGTCTCGATGCCGACCTCGCCCTCCGGGTCGACGAACCGGAAGGTGGCGATCCGCTCGACGTCAGCGGGGTCGCCTTCGAACCAGGGCTGTGCGGCGAGCCAGCCGCGTAGCAGATCGACCTTGCTGGGGGTCAGGGTCGCGCCCTGTTCGAGCTTTGCGGTGCCGGTCATGGTTCCTCTCCTGTTCGACCTCTTCAGGATAGGCCGATCCGCCCTTGCCGGGGGATGGTTCAAGGGATTCCCCGTAGGCTGCGACGGGTGAAGATCGACCTGCACGCGCACAGCGCGATCTCGGACGGAACCGACTCCCCGGCGGGGCTGGTCGCCGCCGCGGCGGCAGCGGGGCTGGACGTCGTCGCGCTCACCGACCATGACACCTTCGACGGCCTTCCGGAGGCGCTCGCCGCGGCGGGTGCGGCCGGCGTCCGGGTGCTGCCGGGGATCGAGCTGTCGGCCGAGGCCGGCGGCGTCAGCGTCCATCTGCTCGGCTATGGCTGCCGTGCCGATGACTCCGCACTGCTCGACGAGCTCGCGCTGATCCGCCGGGGGCGCTCCGGTCGCATCCCCGCGATGCTGGCGGCGCTGGCCGCCCTCGGCATGCCGCTGGACGCAGGGTTGCTGGCCAGGGTGAGCGGGAACGCCACCTCGATCGGACGCCCGCACCTGGCCGACGCGCTGGTGGCGCAGGGCTACGTGGCCGACCGCACAGAGGCCTTCGACAAGTACCTCGCCGACGACGGACCGGCGTTCGTGCCGAGATACGCGGCCCCCCTGGAATCGGCGATCGGACTGATCCGGGCCGCCGGCGGGGTGGCGGTCATCGCCCACCCCTGGGGCCGGGTGAGCCGCGGGGTGCTGCCCGAGCACTACCTCGCTGAACTGGCCGGACGCGGCCTGGACGGCATCGAGGTAGACCACAACGACCACGACCCAGCCACCCGCGACGAGCTGCGCGCGCTGGCCGGCCGGCACGGCCTGCTGGTGACCGGGTCGTCCGACTATCACGGCCTCGGCAAACGCGACCACGGCCTCGGCGTCAACACCACCGCCCCCGAGGCGCTCGCCGAGATCGACGCCCGGATCGCCGCGCGAGGGTAGGTCGGGTCTTGGTCATTCCGGCCTTCGCCGGGACGTGATGGGTGATGCGGGATGTGGGCTAAAGTCGATCCCCGATGCCAGCCCACGGGAGGATGATCCAGCCATGACCGATCTCGCCATCGACGCCGGTGAGCAGCTCGCCTCGTCCACTTCGGACGCGTCGCTGCAGCGCACCCTGGCGCGCAGCGCGGAGATCGAGCGCGAGATCGCCACCGACCCGAGCGGGTTCCGGATCATGACCGGCGACCGGCCGACCGGCAATCTGCACCTGGGCCACTACTTCGGCTCGCTGGCCAACCGGGTGCGGCTGCAGGACGCGGGCGTCGACACCCTCATTCTGATCGCCGACTACCAGGTGATCACCGACCGCGACGGCACCGGGCCGATCCGCGAGCGCGTCCTGGGCATGATCGCCGACTACCTGGCGATCGGGCTCGATCCCGCCCGCACCACCATCTACGCGCACTCGGCGGTGCCGGCGCTGAACCAGCTGATGCTGCCCTTCCTCTCCCTGGTGACCGACGCCGAGCTGCGCCGCAACCCGACGGTGAAGGCCGAGCAGGAGGCGGCCGGCGACCGTCCGCTGTCGGGGCTGCTGCTCACCTACCCGGTGCACCAGGCGGCCGACATTCTCTTCTGCAAGGCGAACCTGGTGCCGGTCGGCAAGGATCAGCTGCCGCACCTGGAGCAGACCCGCGTGGTCGCTCGACGCTTCGACGAGCGGTACGGACGCGCCAACCCGGATCGTCCGATCTTCCCCCAGGCCGAGGCGTTGCTCAGCCGGGCGCCCAGCATCCTGGGGCTGGACGGCACCAAGATGAGCAAGTCGAAGGGCAACACCATCGAACTCGGGATGGACGCCGACACCACCGCCCGTCTCATCAAGAAGGCGGTGACGGACGCCGAGCGGTTCATCACCTACGAGCCCGAACGGCGTCCCGAGGTCGCCAACCTGCTGCTGCTGGCCGGCCTGGCCACCGACCGTGAGCCGGCCGAGATCGCCGAGGAGATCGGCAACGGCGGCGGCGGCGGCCTGAAGAACTTCGTCACCGAGGCGATCAACGCCTACTTCGCGCCCATCCGCGCCCGCCGCGCCGACCTGGTCGCCGACCCCGGCCACCTGCTGGACGTCCTGCGCGCCGGCAACGCCCGCGCCAACGAGATCGCCGACGCGACTCTGGACGAGGTCCGCACCGCCATGGGCATGAAGTACTGAGGTAGCGCCCGGAACTGTGAAAGGCTGGTGCTCCGGCGGTCGTGGGACCGTCCGAGGTCACCAGGAGGTTCACCCGTGAGCGTGCTCGACACTCTCTCCACCCATGGCATCGTCCCCGTGGTGGTGCTGGACGACGCCGCGGACGCGGCCCCGCTGGCCGAGGCGCTGGTCGCCGGCGGCCTGCCGGTCGCGGAGATCACCTTCCGGACCGCCGCCGCGCAGGAGTCGATCCGGACCATGGCCGCCCGCGGCGACATGATCATCGGCGCCGGGACGGTGCTGACCACCACCCAGGTTGACCTCGCAGCCGAGGCGGGAGCCACGTACATCGTGTCGCCGGGCACCAGCGTCGCCGTCGTCCAGCGTGCTCAAGAGCATGGTCTCGCGGTGCTGCCCGGAGCGGTCACGCCGACCGAGATCCAGGCGGCACTGGAGCTCGGCCTCGACACGGTCAAGTTCTTCCCGGCCGGCACCTACGGCGGTCCGGCCGCGCTGCGGGCGCTCTCCGCCCCGTTCGGCGGGCTCAAGTTCGTCCCCACCGGCGGGGTGAGCGTGGACAACCTGGCCGAGTACCTCTCGGTGCCCGCGGTGACCGCCGTCGGCGGCTCCTGGATGGTGCCCCCGGCGTCCATCCGCGCCGGCCATTTCGCCGCCGTCCAGCAACTCACCGCCGAAGCCGTGGCCCTGGTGGCGTCGCTTCGCTGACCCGCTGGCCGCCCTTCGTCACGGTTGTTCGGCCAAACCCTTGGGAACAATCGCAACGCGCGGTGACGCTGGCAAGCGGACTTCCACCGAACGTTGCGATTCTTCGGCCAAAACCGACGGGAAGCCGAAAACGCGCTACGTTCGACGACGCGCGGGGCGTCCTACTCGGCGGCAGCGGCCTCTGGCGTCCGCTGGACGGGCTCGCCGTTGCGGGTGCGCCGGCGGCTCCGGCTGCGGCGGGGACGGGACTCGCGCTGCTCGCCGTCGGCCGGCTTCTCGGAGCGGGGGCCGCGGTCGCGGCGTTCCCGCGGCTCGCGGGGCGGCTTGGGCTCGGCGGCCTTCAGGCGTCCGCGGGTGCCCTCGGCGATGCCGAGGTCGGTGAACAGGTGCGGCGAGGTGGAGTAGGTCTCCTCGATCTCCGTGAACGGCAGGTCGAGGGCCTTGTTGATCACCTTCCAGCGGGTGATGTCGGCCCAGTCGACCAGGGTGATCGCGACGCCGCTGGCGCCGGCGCGACCCGTCCGTCCGATCCGGTGGACGTAGGTCATCTCCGAATCGGGGCACTCGTAGTTGATCACGTGGGTGACGTCGGTGATGTCGATGCCGCGGGCGGCCACGTCGGTGGCGACCAGCACGTCGACCTTGCCCTCGCGGAACTTCTTCAGCGCCTTCTCCCGCATGATCTGGCTGAGGTCGCCGTGGATCGAGGTCGCCAGGAAGCCGCGGTCGACCAGTTCGTCGGCCAGCCGCTGCGCGGCCCGCTTGGTGCGGGTGAAGATCATGGTCCGGCCGCGGCCCTCGGCCTGCAGCGCGCGTCCGACGATCTCCGGCTTGTCCAGGTCGTGCGCCTGGTAGACGAACTGGGTGGTGTCGGGCACCGTCATCTGGGCGTCATGGCTCTCGGCGCGGACGTTCACCGGCTGGTTCAGGTGCATCCGGGCCAGCGCGACGATGGCCGACGGCATGGTCGCCGAGAACAGCAGCGTCTGCCGCGAGCGGGGGGTCTTGGAGATCAGCTTCTCGACATCGGGCAGGAAGCCCAGGTCGAGCATCTCGTCCGCCTCGTCGAGCACCAGCACCTTGACGTGGGCCAGGTTGAGGTTGCGGCGCTGCACCAGGTCGAGCAGCCGGCCCGGAGTGCCGACGACCACGTCGACCCCCTCGGCCAGGGCCTCCAGCTGGGGTTCGTAGCCGACGCCGCCGTAGACGGTGAGCACCCGGGCCTTGCGGACGGTCGAGGCGACCTCGAGGTCACGGGCGACCTGCAGGGCGAGCTCGCGGGTGGGGGTCATGACCAGGGCCTGCGGGAGATCCTTGGCGGGCATGTCGTCGTAGCCCTCGTCGCCGGCGACGAGGATGCGCTGCAACAGGCTGATGCCGAAGGCCAGCGTCTTGCCGGTGCCGGTGCGGGCCTGGCCGATCATGTCGGTGCCGGCCAGCGCGATCGGGATCGACAGGCTCTGGATCGGGAAGGGGTGGGTGATGCCGACCTCGGCCAGCGCGGCGGAGATCGGATCGATGACGCCGAGATCGGCGAAAGTGTGCTGTTCGTCCGCGACCGGCGCGGAGTCGATGGTGTCAGTGCTCAGGGTCTTGCCTCTTCGTCATGCAGCGGGGTTGGCGCTGTTCAAGGAACCCGCCAGCAGCGCGAAAAGGCAGCCACAGCGGGGACGCAGGTGTTGCGTGCCCGCTCAGTCTAGTGGAAGCGGCTACAGGGTGCCGAACCCGACAGGCCGGACGTGTTCCTGCCCGAGGTCGACGTAGGCGATCTTGTCGACTGGGATGAGCACCTTGCGTCCCTTGGCGTCGATCAGGGTGAGGATGGTGTCGTCGGCCAGCGCCTTCAGCAGGTTCTTCTCGACCTCGGCCGCCGTCTCCTCGGTCTCCACCGCGATCTCCCGCGCCACGTGCTGAATGCCGACCTTGATCTCCACCATGCCTCCTTGTGCGTCTGCCTGGCCAATCTATACGCGCGGCCGCGCGATTCGTCCGGCCGTACGCCCACAGCGCAACACGGTAACCTCGCGCCGTGAAGACCCAGGTCCAGAAGGTCGTCTGCTATGTCGTGCACGACGATCACCTGCTCGTGTTCACACATGAAAGATGAGCCGGAGGTTGACCACGTGAGAGTACTTGCCTGGCTGCTGGCCGCCTCGGGCGGCTGTTGGCTCCTGGTCTGGTTGCTCAGTTCGTCACCCCGGAGTGGGTTCGAGTGGTTGTTGCCGCTGGCCGGCGGCTTCTATGTGGCGCTCGGATCGCTTTTCGTGTCTCGGACGAGCGTCACGACCAGGCTGCCGGCTCGTCTCGCAATCCTGTGGGCAGCCGCGGTCGGCGTGCTGCTCCTCCTGACGATTCCGCAAGGTGGCTCGTTCGGGTCACTGCTGATGTTCGCCTTCGTCTGGGCGACCGTCGCCTTCCTCGGATGGTCCGTGCCCCCGCTGGTCATCTGGAGCTTCCTCCGTGACGGGGGAATCCACCGCCGAACGTAGCGACTTTTCGGCTAAACCGACGGGAAGCCGAAAGATCGCTGCGTTCGGGGCAGTCGCACCGGCCGATCAGAGCTGGAGCAGTTGGGGACAGGGGAGACACGGGAGCCAGCCGGCGGCGCTGAGTAAGCTCGACAGCTCGGTCGCCAGCGTTCCCTCCCAGGCTTCCTGGCCGGAGAAGCGGCGGATCAGCGTGCGGTCGGTCATGATCCTGTTCTGGCGTGTCCGATCACGGAAGAGCGCAGCGGGAGCGTCATGTGCCTCGCGGCCGTCGATCTCCACGAGCAGCCACCGTCCGTCCGGGAGCCGCCACGCCAGATCGGTGCGCGCGAGCAAACGTCCGTCCGGGCTGACGATGCGGAGCTGCAGCGCGTCAGGTGGGATGCCAGCATCGTTGCAGGTCAGCCTCGCCCAGGTCTCCGCAGGTGACTCGGCTCGTGGATCAGATTCGTCCCACCACGCATGAGTGCGGCCAACTCTCCGACGGGCGCCAGCGCGAGCATGCGCCTCCTGAAGCTGAGTCTCGGAGAGCCTTCCCTGATGACGTGCTGAATCCATCAGGGCGACCGCGTGACGGCGTTCGAGTGTCGGCACGGCTTGGGCGAACGCGTCCGTCACCGTGGCGAGGGCGATGTCTCCGACGGCCACCCATTGTTCGAGAGGGACGCGGCGCACGCGGACGCGAGCACTCGCTCGGCGGGGAGCGCCGTCTGGAAACGTCACCTCAGCGTTGATGGAAGGGGGCGCTCCCTGGAGGTCGTACAAGACCAGCGCGCACACTCCGGTGATGACCGCGCCCGGATGGGCCAGCGCTCCCAGGAGTGCCGTCCGGCGCCGGTTCCGGTCGATCTCGTGTCGGTCGATCAACGGGACCACGCGAGACAGGTCATAGACGCCCCGGGCCACCCGTCCCCAGCCGCCGCGGTTGACGGCCTCGGTGGCCTGCTGACCGGACAGCCCGAACTGAAGGCACTGCCGTAGCGATACCAAGCCTTCCTGCATGGAGGCTTTCATTGAGAGTCCGCTCGGAATGGGCGGAGGTCGTCTGGGCATTCGCCCAGTCGATCACTCCGTGGCCGGTGTGGGGAATGCCGTCCCCACCAACCGACAACACCCAGACAACACCTGCCGACGGACTGTCCCGACCTCGAACGTAGCGATCCTTCGGCTAAAACCGAGGGATGCCGAAAACTCGCTACGTTCGGCGGCGGGCGGGGGCCTTCGTGGCGTGGACGGCGGGGGCTCCGATCCGGTGGAGGTTCCGGTTGAGCTGGGGCGTCGGTACAGTCGTCGGACTTGGCAGTTGGTGGACGGAGGGCGCGTGACGCGGGACGAGGTGGACGCTCAGCTCGCCGGACCGCGTCCGGAGGCCGGGGGGCGGACGCGCCGGGGCTGGCGGGCAGCGGCCGTGGTGGTGGCTGTCTTCAGCCTTGGGGTCGTGACCACGGCGGTGGCGCTGCAGCCGCCGGGCGTGCCGCGCGATGCGCTGCTGCCGGCCGACGGGGCGATGCAGGCGGTGGAGATCAACGGACT
>CAZLWS010000016.1:18351-31873 GCA_964563205.1 uncultured Propionibacteriaceae bacterium
TCCGCACTCTGACCGCGGCCGGCGACCTGACCGTCGCGGCGACCTCCGAGCGCGCCCTGGTCGGCTACGGCCCGGACGGCATCCGGCAGTGGCGACGCGAGCTCTCCGACCTGGTGGTCCCGCCGCTGGTCGCCGACGGCGACCTGCTGTACGCCGCGACCGTGGACGGCTGGCTGACCGCGGTCGACCTGCGCACGGGGGAGCCCCGCTGGCAGGAGCGGATCGGCGCCCACCTGGTGACTGGGCCTGCGCTGGTCCCGGACGCGAACGGGGGAGTGGCAGCCGGGGCGGCCGACGGCGCGCTCGTCCGGCTGGGCGCCGACGGGGCCAGGCTGTGGGAGACCCGGCTGGCGAGCTCCCGTCCGGCGGTGGAGCGACTGGCGGCCACTGCCGACCAGGTCTTCTCCGTCTCCGACCAGCTGCGCGCCCATTCCGGAGCCGACGGCAGCGAGCAGTGGGCGGTCTCGCTCGCCAGCGCCACTCCGGTGGGGCTGGCGGCCACCGACACCATGGTCGGCCTCGCGACCGGCTTCGGGGTCTGGGCGTTCGAGCCAGGGCAGGGCGGCGACCTGTGGTGGACTCCAGAGGCGGTCGGCGCGATCCGCGGGCGCGGCAGCGTGCTGTTCGCCTTCCGTCCCGGCAACGTGGACGCAGCCCTGGCCGACCGCGACAGCAGAGCGACCTGGGCGATCCCCGGACTGAACCCCAACCGGGGGCGCTGCATGTGCGCGCCGACCCCGGACGGCTGGCTGTTCAGCACCGGCACCACCCTGACGAGGCTGCGATGACCGATCTCGTGAAGCCCGTGGAACCCGCGGCCGCGCAGCCCTGGCCGGCGCGGGCGGGCGGCTGGCTGGGGGCCGTGGTGCGGCGCGGCGTGCTCGACCCGATCGAGGACGGCCGGCTGCGGACCCGCGGCCTGCCGGAGCCGACCAAGGTGATGGTGTTGCTGCTGACGGGGGTGCTGCTGGCTTCGCTGGTCGTGATCGCCGCGGCCCCCTGGCTGCGCGGGCAGTTCGAGCTGGACGCCGGCGTGCTGCGCTACGACTCGGCCCCGGCCGCGCTGATCTGGCTGCCGCTGGCGATCGCCTCGCTCGCCGTCTCCCTGGTGCTGACGGCGGCGCTGCACGCTCCCTGGTGGGCGCGGCTGCTGGGTCAGGCGGTGGCAGCGGTCTACTTCGTCGACCTGACCCTCAAGTCGCTCACCGCCGACCCCGGGGCGACCTGGGTGACCGCCGTTGTCACGGCTCTGTTTGCAGCCCAGCTGGGGCTGCTGGCGGTGCGCGCGTCGCAAGCTCCGGCCTGGTGGGAGCCGCTGGCGCTGTGGACGCTCACCGTGGCGGTGCTGGTGGTGACCGCCAGCCCGCGGCTGCATCCTGGGCTGCCCGGCGACGGCGCGCTGCTGTACGCCTCGTGGGAGTCGCTGGTGATGATCAGCGTCTTCGTGCTGCCGGTGGTCTACGCCTCGGCGATCGGCGCCGCCCAAGTCGCGGTGGGGTTGGCCGGATCGGCGGTGGCGGCCACCGCTCCCCGAGTGGGACGCCTCGCGCTGCTGATGGCCGCCGGAGCGCTGCTGCTGGCCGGCGCCGGCGCAGCCCTGGCAGGACTGGCCCAGGCGGGGCACGGCCTCCCCGCCCTCGCCGCGGGGGCGGGCGCGCTGGCGGTGTTCGCCGCCGGCTGGAGGGCGCTCGACCTGCTGGCGCGCCGGCGGGGTGCGTCGCCGCCCGGGCTCGGCGAACTGGAGCGAGTGTTCGGCGCCGCCCTGCTGGTCGGGCTGCTCGTCCACCTGAACCTGGTCGTCTCCACCATCGCCCGGCTGACCATCAGCGGCGGACAGCTGATCGCCGTGGCGCTCGGACGGCCCGAGATCGGCGACTGGGCCAGGGGACTGGAAGGGCCGCTCAACAGCGCCTTCGCCTTCTTCGACACCCCGGCCTCCCGCATCCCGGTGCTCCTGGTGATGCTGGCGGTCGCGGCCTGGTGGGCTGCCAGTGGCCGACGCGGACCGGCGCAACTTCTGTTCGGCGCCGCGGTGATCCTGAGCCCGGTCGCCCTCGCCGGCGGCTTCCAGGCGGCGCTGACCGACCTGATCCCGGTGCTGGCCGGACTGGCGCTGTGCGGCGCCTGCGCCTGGCTGATCGTCCGGCGCCGGCTCAGCGGCCACCGGTTGTCCGCGCTCGCGGTGGGCGGGCTGCTCATCCTGGTGTTCCACCACACCGGGATCCTGTCCTCACCGCTCGGGCTGATCTTCACCGGCAGCGGCACCCTGATCTTCGGCCTGGCGTGGGGCTTCCTGACCGGCTCCGGGTTCGCCAACTCCGGCGGACGCCGCTGGCCGCGGGAATCGCGCGTCTGGCTGGTGCTCTTCCAGTTCGTGCTGACCGCGGCGATGCTGGTGCTGACCGCCCTCTTCGCCGACCCGACCCGAGCCTTCGACACCAACGTCAGGGACGCCCTGGGCGCCACCGTCCTCGGCAACGCCCTGCTGGCCTGCGCCCTGGCCGCCTGCCTGAGCCGGTCGCTGACCGGGTCAGGAAGCAGGCCGATCAGAGCATCCAGCTCTCGTAGCCGGACACCGCGGAGGTCGGCGGGTCGGCGATCACCGGGGGAGGGGTCCGGCGGCGGCGCTTCTTCTTCACCAACGCCATGTTGAGCAGGATGCCGGCGATCTTCTTGCGTCCCACGCGCAGGCGCAGCATCTCCTTGGTGCGGGGGGCGGTCATGAGGTCGGCGGGAAGCTCGCCGGCGGCGACCAGCCAGCGGGGCATCCCAAGCAGCTTCAAGACGGTGAGCAGACGCTCCGACTCGTAGACGCTGTCGGGATCGAGCTCCTCCTCCAGCACGCCGGCCAGTTCGGCGGCGGCTTCGGGGCGGCCGCAGGCCTCGGCGAAGGCCGCGGCGTGCTCGCTGCCGACCGGATCGGAGAGCACCTCTCGTCCGGCTTCGGGTTCAACCGAGGGGTTGCTGCAGTAGCGTCCGATCTCCTCGCCGTCCTGCCAGGCCACGATGGCGAGCTGCCGGTCGTTGCGCACCCGCACCGCGAACACCGCCTGGTCGAGTTCGGCCGCGAGGGCTGCCGCGACCTCGATCACGCCGCGGCGCTTGGCCGCCACGACGCCGTCGCCCGGCTGGCCGAGGGCGATGATCCATTTGTCGGTGGCCGTCACCCAGCCGGTGAAGCGCAGCCCTTGCAGCAGCTCCTGCACCCGCGGCAGGGACGACCGGTCTGCGGCGACCAGCACGGCGCCGTAGGAGTGGCCGTCAGGGTCGGCGTCGGTGGTGTGCCCGATCGCGGGCGTGGGAGGAAGCATGACCATGTCTCCATCATCTCCATTCCGGGCCACGGCGGCCAAACCAGTCGATGACCTCGCGCCCGCTCACGGGTAGCGGCCAGCGCTGCCGTGGGCCAGCGGATTCAGGAGGTGAGGCCGGCGAAGGCTTCCTGTTCGTCCTCGGTGGCTCGGCGGACGACGATGCGGGTCCAGGCGCCGAGGTAGATGCGCTGGTCGGGGGCCAGTTCGACCTTGCCGTGCGGGATGGGCATGGCGGGCAGCGGGCCTGCGGCGGTGCCGAGGAAGGTGCCGTTGGCCGACTCCAGGTCCTCGATCCACCAGCGGGCGCCGTCGGTGGTGAGGCGGGCGTGCCGGCGGCTGCAGCCGGTGTCGAGCTCGCAGTCGATCTCGGGGTAGATGTTGCGGCTGGTCGAGATGCGTCCGATGAGGTTGACGTCCTTGATCAGGGGGACGATGTCGGGCAGGCCCGGGGAGGGCAGCGGGTCGGTGGAGCCCTGGGCCGCATACCAGTCGGGGTCGATCCAGAGCTCGGCGATCCAGTCGACACGGGGGGCGTAGTGAGGAGCCGGGGTTGCTTCGACAGGCTCGTCAGCCTCCGTCATGCCGGCGGAGGCCGGAATCTCGGGCGGGGAGGTCTCGGCCTCGGCCGGGGCGCCAGTCCCGCCGTCTGGCGAGATCCCGGCTTCCGCCGGGCTGACAGGCACGCCGCCGGCCTCCGCCGGGATGACGGTGCTGCTGTCGGCCGGCTGCGGATCGGGGGCAGGGGTTTGGCCGCTGATGAAGTCGTGGCCGCAGGCTTCGCAGAAGAGGGCGTCGGAGACGTTCGGGGTGCCGCAGGCGGGGCAGACCAGGGCGGCGGGCGGCGACAGCGGGACGACGGCGGGCGGCGGCACCGGGGTGGCGGCCTCCGCCGGCAGCGGGAGGCCGCAGGTGTCGCAGAAGTCGGTGGCGGCCGAGTGGTGGCCGGCTGGACAGATCGGCATGTCAGCCCCTGATCCTGGTCGTCTTGGTCGATGCGGTGTCCAGCGCCATCACGTCGGCCTTGTCGACGGCGCGGCGCAGCTGAACGGTGCCGGTGCGGGCGTCGGTCACGTCCACCACCTTGCGGAGCTTCGCGGTGGCCTCGGCGTTGCCGGTCTCGGTGGCCAGCTGGACGGCCCGGCCGAGCTTGGTGGTGGCGGTCGCCTCGTCGCCGGAGGCCTGGGCCGCCAAGCCCTCCTGGATCACCTGGGCGAGCTCGGTCTGGCCGGTGTAGTGCGCCACCTCGGGATTGATCTGGGCGGTCAGGTTGGTGTCGGCCGACCACTTGGCCTTCACCAGGCCCTGGGTCAGCAGCTCCTGACCGACCGACAGCTGCACCCGGGCGGCCAGCTGCTCCTGACCCACCGTCTTCGCGGCCAGCCGGATCGCGATGTGGTAGTCGCGCTCCTCGTCGCCCCAGGCGCCGGTCGGGTAGCTCATGGTCAGCTGGTTCACCGGGGTGCCGCGATGGGTCAGATCCTCCACGGTGGGGGAGACCTGACGGACGAACTGCACCTGCGCCCCCTGCGGGATCCACACCCGCAGGTCGGCGTTGGCGACCCCGCGGGCCATCGAGTTGCGCAGCAGGTCGGTGAACACCGCGCCGAGCTGGGCGGCGTTCGGGATGATGTCGACCGTCCCCAGCAGGGCCTGGGCGATCTTGCGGATCTCCGCGACCTTCCAGTCGACCCCGACGCCGCGGGCGTCCACCTGGAAGTGGCCGACGCAGTTCGCGATCGCGGAGTCGAGCTGGGCCTGGGTCTCGTTGTGGTTCTCGCCGTCGGTCAGCAGGATGGCGTGCTTGTTGCCCAGCGGCCCGACCGAGGCGAAGAGCGCCTTGGCCAGGTTCAGCCAGGTGCCCATCGCCGTGCCGCCGTCGGCGCGGAAGAAGCTGATCGCCCGGCGGGCTTCGGCCCGGGTGCGGGCGTCCATCCGCACCATGCCGGCGCCGGTCTGCACCATCGGATAGGCCAGGTAGGCCTTGTGGTTGCCGGCCACGACGGCGAAGTAGGTGCCGTCCAGGATGTGATCCAGCGCCACCATCGCGGCCTGCTTGGCGGCGTTCATGTTGGTCTGGCCCATCGAGCCGGAGGTGTCGACGATGATGATCTCACCCGCGTCGCCCGAGCCGGTCTTGCCCGCCTCGCCGGCGCCCGTGCACGAGATCGTCACGATCGCGTTCACGTCGGTGCCGCCGTCGGCCAGGTATTCGTTCTGATACACCGCCGAGGTGAATTCAGCCATCGATGGGTTCCCCTTCCCCGGCCGCCTCGACCGGTCCCCCAAGACTAACCGGGCAGCGAGCCAGCGCCACTGTCACGTTGTCCTGCCCGCCCTGGGCGTTCGCCCAAGCCACCAGCGCGCGGGCGACGGCCAGCGGGGACGGATCGACGGCTGCGGCGGCGTCCAGCTGCGCGGCGAGCGCCGCCGGCTCGGAGGCGTAGTTCCACAGCCCGTCCGAGCAGACCAGCAGCCACCCTTCCCCGGACGGACGCAGCACCCCGGTGCGCGGGATGACGTCGACCGCGTCGCTGCCCAGCCACTTGGTGATGGCGTGGGCCTTCGGCATCGCCTCGGCCTCGGCCCGCGGCATGCCCTGCTCGATGAACTCCTGGGCCATTGAGTCGTCCCTGGTCAGCAGGACCTTCTCCTCGCCCAGCCAGTACACCCGGCTGTCGCCCAGCGATCCGAAGTGGACGGCGTCGCCGGCCACGACAGCGGCGGCGAAGGTGGCCGAGCCGGCGCTGATGCCGTCGCCGGTGGTCGCCTGCGCGATCGCGGCGTTCGCCTCCGCGGCGGCGGCCACCAGCGCTTCGGCGATCTCCTCGTCGCTGCCGACCGCGCGCTCGGCCAGCACCCGGCAGGCCTGCTCGGCGCCGGCGGTCGACGCCACGTCGGCCTCCATCGAGCTCGACACGCCGTCGCACACCACCAGGACGGCCCGATCGCCCTCCGGCGCGACCCACAGGGCCTGGGCGTCCTCGTTGCGATGGTGCTGGACGCCGCGGTCGCACACGCCGGCCAGCCAGTCGGCCGGCGACGCCTCGCTGTGGTCACGGGGGTCAGGCGCCTTGGAGCCACAGGTCTGGCAGTAGCCGTCGGAGTCGATCGTGCCGCCGCACTGCGGACACAGCCGGGGCTGTGCCTCCGCGCCGAGTCGACGGGTGGCCGTCGAGCCGTCCGAGGGCTGCAGCGGAGGCGGCGCCGCGGTGGGCAGCAGCGGGGCGCCGCAGCCCTCGCAGAAGCTCGCCCAGGGGCTCACCGGGTAGGTGCAGGTGGGGCAGCGGCCCTCCACCGCCGAGGGAGGGGTCGCGCCGCCGCCTTCAAGCAGCGGCCAGGGTTCTTCGTGGCTCACAGCAGGCTCCAGGGTCGAATCGAGTTGGCCAGGTCGACGAAACGCGCCCGTTCGGTCGGGGTGGTCGCCAGGGTCGCACGCCGGCGGTAGGAGGCTTCGAGCAGCTCCTGGACGCCGGTGGCGTCGATTCGCTGCCCGCGCAGCTGCAGCGGGCCGCGGGCGGCCAGCGGAAGCGCCTTCTCCAGCAGCTCCTGCTCGTATTCCGCCTGGACGGACGGCTCCAGCCGGGCCGAGTCGATGGCTTTGAGCGCCTGGTCGATCCCGGCGGCGTCCTGCGCCCGGGAGGCCAGCAGGACGGCCCGCTGCCGCTGCGACTCCGGGTAGCCGCGGGAGGTGTTCGGGACGAGTTCTAGCGCGGTGAGGGTGCCCGTGAGATCCCCGCGCGCAGCCCGCAGCCGGGCCAGGCCGAAGGCGGCCGGGGTGACGTAGTTGGCGTCCGTCGAGGCGCACACCCGGTAGAGGGTCTCGGCCAGCTCCTGCTCGCCGCCGAGCTCGCACGCCACCGCCAGCGCCAGCTTCGGGGCCAGCTCGCCCGGCACCTGCCCGTAGACCGCGTTGAAGGAGGACTGCGCGGTGGCGTGGTCCTGCGCGGCGAGGGCGCCCAGGCCGGCCAGCCACACCGCCCGCCACTCCCACGGATCGTTGCCGAGCAGCTGCTGGACGCACTGTTCCAGCGCCCGGTTGTCACCCAGCTCCAAGGCGGCCTGGCCGCGGGCGAGCAGCACCTCCGCGGTCTGCGCGGGCGCCCCGCGCAGGGCGGCCAGCCGCTGCGCCGGGTCGTCCAGGTTGATCCGCGCCACCCAGGCGTGCTGCGGGTCGGCCTCGTCGGGCCGCAGCTGCGGCAGCTGGCGCCAGCTGAACTGGTCGCCGGTGGCGGTCGGCGGGTGGAACAGGGCGGACGCGGCGGCGGTGATCGCCACTCCGGGGGTCTTCTCGGCCACCACCTCGCGCAGCACGCCGAGCAACTGCGTCCGCAGCTCGTCGGCGGTCGCGAACCGGTCGTTGGGGTCGCGGGCGCAGCACTTCAGCAGCAGCCGGTAGGCCGCGTCGTGCTCGGCGAAGGCCGGGATCTCGGCCGCCGGCGGGATGCTGAACTCGTAGTCGGACTGGTACCGCGGCACGTCCGCGCACAGCACCATGAGGGTGCGGCCGATGGTGTAGACGTCGGAGGCGACCGACGGCCCGGCGGTGGCGACCTCGGGGGCCTGGAAGCCGATCGTCCCGTAGATCGCGGAGTCGTCGTCACCGGAGTGCCGCACCCCGCCGAGGTCGATCAGCTTCAGCGTGTCGCCGACCTGGATCACGTTGTCGGGCTTGAAGTCGCAGTACAGCAGGCCGAGCTCGTGCAGGTAGCTGAAAGCCGGCAGCACCTCGATCAGGAAGGCCAGCGCCTGATCCAGCGGCAGCGGGTTGGGCTGGCCGTTGTTGGCTTCCATGCGCTGCTTGAGCAGCTGCTTCAGCGACCGTCCGCCGACGTACTCCATCACGATGTAGCCGGCGTCGTGGTGGGTGACGAAGTTGTAGATCTCCACGATCAGCGGATGCTCGACCCGGGCCAGGAACTGCTGCTCGCTGATGGTGGCGGCCAGGGCGTCGGAGTCGCCGGTGTTGAGCAGGCCCTTCAGGACCACCCAGCGGCCGGAGACGTTGAGGTCGCGGGCCAGGTAGATCCAGCCCATGCCGCCGTGGGCCAGCGCCCCGGCCACCTCGTACTGGTTGGCGACGACGTCGCCGGCGGCGAGCTTGGCGGTGAACGAGTAGGGCGCGCCGCAGTTGGGGCAGAAGCCTTCGCTGCGGCCGTCGCCGACGGTGGAGGACTGGCCGACCTTGGCGCCGCACTTGGGGCAGACCCGGCGTTCCTCGGGCACCACCGGGGAGACCAGGACGGCCTTGGACGGGTCGATCGCCGGCGCCGGCGGCACGTAGGTGATGCCCGCTCCGATCCGGCCCGGCCCGGGACGGGCGGCGCGGCGGCGCCGCACCGAGGGGATGCCGAAAGAGCTCGCCCGGGCCGATCCCAGGGCGGTGGAGCCCAGCTGGGCCGAGGCGCGGGTCAGCGAACTCGCCTCGGAGGCGGCCGCAGGGCTGGCCTGGGGAGTCTCCGGGGGCAGCCCGCAGACGTCGCAGTAGCCGTCCACGATGCGTCCGTTGCAGCCTGGCTGGGGGCAGGGGCCGCTGGCCGTGGTGGACGGACGCGAGCCCGCCACCCCCCGTCCGACCGGCATGGAGCCGGGGGCGGGCGGCATCCCGCAGACGTCGCAGTAGCCGTCGACGATGGTGCCGGTGCAGCCCGGCTGAGCGCACCTCACCGGCTGCCTCCGGGGTTGGCCTTGAGGTAGTCGAGCCGTGCTGAATAGGCGGCCAGCAGCTCGTTGACGACCGGCAGCACGGTCGGGCCGTCGCCGGCGAACTGGGCCCCGGTGAGGTCGGCGATCGCGACCAGAGTGGCGTCGTCGGCGTGACCCTGGGCGCGGGCGCTCGCGATCAGCCCGCTCAACAGGTCGCGGGCGCGTGGCACCTCGGCGATCGCCGCCGACAGGTTGCGGTGGGCGGTGGCCAGCGCTGCGGCGTAGCCGTCCAACTGGGCCAGGTAGGGCTGCAGCGCCGCCTTGGTGTTGGGGATCGGGCCGAGCCCCGCCAGCGAGGGCACCCCGGTGGTGGGCAGCGGCCAGCAGGCGGCGGCGGCCTGGGCGGCGACCTGATGGACGGCCTGCTCGCGGGCGGCCAGCGCGCCGTGGGTCTCCCGGGCGCGGGTGACCAGGTCGCGGGCCTCGCGGCGCTGGGCGGCGCCGACGATCAGGTCGCGTTCGTAGCGGGCGGCGTCGATCTCCAGCGGGCCGAGCAGGCCGCCGATGTCGCCGCCGCGATCGCGCTTGCCGTTCAGGTCGTCGGCCCGCTGCCGGAAGGCGGCGAGCCGGGCCTGCGCGGCGGGCTGCTGGGCCGGCGGCTCCAGGGCGAGCTGGTCGCGGATCCGTTCGAACTGGGCGCGCAGGTTGCGCAGCCGGATCAGCTGCTGCTCGGCGTTCGGGTCGGTGTTGAGGCGGGTGCGCAGCTGGGCGACCAGGGCGTCGCAGAGCCGTCCGGCCTCGGGCAGCGAGACCGCCATCGAGCGAAGCTGGTCGACCGAGGAGGCCTGGGTGTCGAGCCGGCCCCAGATCAGGCCGGAGAGCCGGTCGAGCTCGACCTGTCCGACCCGTCCGGAATCCCAGGTGCGCAGGATCAGATCCTGCCGGGTCTTCACGGCCTGCCACAGCGCGAGGGCGAGGGTGACGTCACCGGTGAGCTCCGCCTGGCGTCCGGTGGCCTGGATCTGGCCGTCCAGGGAATCCAGCTCGGCACGACGCTGGCTCAGCCAGGCGTCCAGGCTGCCGAGGTACTCCAGCATCTCGGCCGGGCGGGCGGCGACGCCGAGCTGCCCGGGCGCCGCGGGGGAGACGGTGGCGCTCATATGGTGGTGCTCATCTGTACTCCTTCAGCCGCTGGTGCAGCCCCCAGCTGCCCGCGACCGCGCTGACGGCGGCGGAGACGACGCCGATCACCACCGGGGCGAAGTCGCGGGCGGCGCCGGCCGCGTGCGCGGCGACCATCGAACCGCTGGTGGTCGCCAGCGTCAGGGTGGCGGCCGCGGCGATCAGCAGCCCTGGGTTGACGATCCGGTGGCTGACCCGGGCGGTGAACCAGGAGATGCCGGCAATGGCCGCCAGCGCCAGCCAGCCGCCGACCGGCGCCAGCCACATCCACCAGGCGACCGCGGTCGAGGACTCGGCGTTGTGGAGCGCCTGCAGCTGCTTGACTGCGGGCAGCAGGTCGTCGGTGAGCAGAGTGCCGGCCTGTGCCTGCTTGCCGGCGGCCAGCGCCTCGGTGTACCGCGAGACGTCGTGACCGATGGCGGCCAGCACGTCGACCTCGCCGGTTCCGGACTCCGCCATCTCCAGCAGGGTGGTGGTGACGTTGTTGATCTCTTCCCGGGTCTCCGCCGGCAGGGCGGCTCCGGCGGCCGGGTCGCCGCCTGCGCTCGCCTGGGCGGCCTGCAGGCTCCCCTCGATGGAGACCGCCCGCTTGTACTGGGCGGCGTGGACGCCGGCGGCCGCCTCACGGTCCTCCAGCTCCAGGCCGACGGCGACCACGCCCACGCCGAGCAGGATCGCGAGCAGGACGTGCACCAGCCGGGCCAGCCGGAGCCGGCGCGGGGTGGCGCCGCTGCCGCGGCCGGTGAGCGCCTGCGAGGCGCGTCCGGCCCGGGTCAGCTGGGCGTCCGGCGGCTGCCCCGGCGTGGCCGGGGTGGTGGGACGGGGCTGGGTGCGGCTGCTCATTGCGGCTCCTGAGCCTCAGGCTCGGGCTCGGCGTCGGGGTCAGGGTCGCCCAGCGGATCCCACTCCACCGCCGGCGCCGGGTCGGGGATCAGATCCTCCGGGGCCAGGTCGCGCAGCTGCTCCAGGGTGGGCTCGTCGATCTCGCGGAGCCGCCAGGCGTGCCGTCCGATCGCGGCTTCGAAGAGGTTTCGGGCCCAGCGTCCGTTGCCGAAGGTGTTGTCGCGCACCTGCCGGGAGAGCTGGCGGCGGAACTCGTCCGCGCAGCCGTCGCCCAGGTCGTAGTCGGCCTTGGCGGCGAGCTGGGTGAAGATCTTCTCCAGCTCTTCGTCGGTGTAGTCGGCGAACTCGATGGTGGTGCGGAACCGGCTGGCGAGCCCGGGGTTGTTCGAGATGAACTCGACCATCGGGCCGGTGTAGCCGGCCACGATCACCACCAGGTCGTCGCGCTTGTCCTCCATCTCCTTCACCAGCGTGTTGATCGCCTCCTCGCCGTACTGGTCGCCGTTGAGCGAGTACGCCTCGTCGATGAACAGCACCCCGCCGGTCGCGCTTTCGACCACCTCGGCGGTCTTGATCGCGGTCTGGCCCAGGTAGCCGGCCACCAGTTCGGAGCGGTCGACCTCGATCAACTGGCCCTTGCTGAGCAGGCCGATCGCGGCGTAGATGCCGGCCACCATCCGGGCGACCGTGGTCTTGCCGGTGCCTGGGTTGCCGGTGAACACCAGATGGCGGGTGATGGTGGGCGACTTCAGCCCCGCCTTTGCGCGCAGCGCGTCCACCCGCAGGATCGCGGTCTGCCGGTGGATCTCGGTCTTCACCGAGGCCAGCCCGATCAGCTCGTCGAGCTCGGCCAGCCACTCCTCGACGGTCTTCTTCGGCAGTTCCGGCTCCGGTTCGGCCGGGACGGGCGCCGGCGGCTCAGCGGTGGCCGCGGGAGCGGGGGCGGAGGTGGTGGGGGTGACGCCTGGCTGACCCTGCAGGGTTGGGGTGGGGAAGGCCGACCCGGGCAGGCCCGGGATGGCGCCCGGGGTGAGCGGGTCGGTGCGGTTGAGGTCGAGCATCCGCTGCTGGGATTCGCCCAGCCGGGCCAGGACGTCGGCCAGGATCGCCGGCGCCTGCCGGGCGAACTCCTGCTGCGCGGTGTCCTGCGGGACGACCGGCGCGACCGGCTGCCGGGGAGCCGGAGTGCCGAGCTGTGCGGCCCCGGCGAGCTGGGCGGCGCCCATGGCCGCCGGTCCGGGCTCGCCGAGCAGGGCCGCGGTGGTGCAGACGTCCACCAGCGCCTGTCGGTAGGCGGTCGCCGCCTTGCCGCCCAGTGCCGCGGCGTGGGCGGCGGTCGGGGTGGGCAGGCCGCGGTAGCGGCGTCCCTTCGAGGCTGCGTCGTAGAAAGGTGTGGCCGAGGGGGTCAGTCCGAAGGCCTCGCACCAGGCCAGGTAGGCACCCCGGTTCGACTCCGAGACGGCGGCCGCCAGCGCCTTGGCGTCCTCAACAGCGGCTGCCGGGTCGAGGCCGGCTGCTCGGGCGGCCTTGTCGAGCGCCGTCAGCGCGGCGCTTAGATCGCGGGCGCTCATACGGGGTCCCCGCAGAGTTGTTCGGGGGAGCGCAGCGGAGGAGAAGAAGTCTGTGGGGTGTTCATGGGTGCCCCAGATCGAGCGGGTTGCTGGAGACCGGGGGCGGCGGGGCCGGCGTGGGAGTGGCGGGGCCGTGGCCGAACCGGTCCTGCAGGAAGCGGCCGTGGGTGATCAGCGCCTCGGCGTCGGTGCGGTTGGCCGCGTCGTAGATCTTTTCCATGGTGATTCCGAGCAGGTCGAGTTGGTCGATCAGCAGCATCAGCGGGGTCTTCCCCGCCTCCACCGGCCGGGAGTCCGCCCAGTCCCGCGGCAGCCGCAGGTAGGCGCCGATCGCCTCCGGCAGATAGTCGGTGGCGGTCGCCACCACCGAGTACGAGTCGTAGCTGCCCAGCCCGAGCAGGCCGAGCCGGGGCAGCGTCTTACGGACGGTCTGGGTCACCTTCTGGGCGCGGGAGCGCACCACCCCGGGGATGGCGGGGTCGGCGACCAGCTCCTCCACCCGGGCCAGCGCCGCCGCGATGTCGGCCTCGGTGGGAGCCGTGGCGAGCTCCGGCGGCGGCCCGGGCTCAGGCTCAGGCTCGCGTCCCAGAAGCCAATCCCAGAAACCCATCTGCTCCGCTTACCGATCGATCGTGATGCTGGGCAGCTGGGCCGCCCGGGAATCCTGCGCGGCCACCCGGTCGAGGTACGCGCGGCTCTTGACCACCTCAACCTCGAGGGTGCCGATGGTGGCGGCCATGGTGTCCAGCGCCTTCAGCTTGAACTGGTCGATGGAATCCATCGTGGCGTAGATGTTCGCGAAGGCCGCCTGCAGCTGCTCCAGGCCGATCGTGGAGGAGGCCGCCTGCTCCTGGATAGCCGCGGAGTTCTCCTTCAGCATCTCCGAGGTGCGCTGGATCATCTGCGAGGTGGTCGTGTTCAAGGCGGTGATCTGATCGAGCACCAGGCGCTGGTTGCCGAGGGCCTGAG
>CAZLWS010000017.1:0-31309 GCA_964563205.1 uncultured Propionibacteriaceae bacterium
TGGGCTCGTCGAGCAGCAGCAGGTCGGGCTGCTGCAGCAGCAGCTTGCACAGCGCCACCCGGCGCCGCTCGCCGCCCGACAGGACGTCGACGATGGCGTCTCCGGGCGGGCACTGCAGGGCGTCCATCGCCTGCTCCAGCTGGGAGTCCAGATCCCAGGCGTTGCGGTGGTCGAGCTCGGTCTGCAGCTCGCCCATCTCGGCCAGCAGGGCGTCGAAGTCGGCGTCTGGCTCGCCCATCGCCAGCGAGATCTCGTTGAACCGGTCGAGCATCCCCTTGGTCTCGGCGACCGCCTCGTGGACGTTCTCCAGCACGGTCTTGCCCTCGGTCAGCGGCGGCTCCTGCAGCAGGATGCCGACCGACTTGCCCTTGGCCAGCATGGCGTCGCCGTTGTCGGTCTTGATCATGCCCGCCATCAGCTTCAGCATGGTCGACTTGCCGGCGCCGTTGGGGCCGACGACGCCGATCTTGGCGCCCTCGTAGACCGAGACGGTCACATTGTCGAGCACCAGCTTCTCGCCCAGCTTCTTGCGGACGTTGTGCATGGTGAACACGAACTCAGGCATGGGAACTCCTGCGAAAACACGGATGGAAGGCCACCCAAGTATGCCAGCCCGACGGGGTTTCCTCCGACCGGGTCAGTCCTGCGGCAGCTCGGCCTCCAGGACGCGCGACATCACGCGCCCGAGGGTGGTGAAGTCTTCGGGGTCGACCGGGTCGACCAGCAGTTCGCGGACGGAGGCGACGTGGTAGGGGGCCACCTTCTCCAGGAAGGCGTACCCCTCGTCGGTGAGGACGGCCAGCACGCCGCGGCGGTCGTCGGGGCAGGAGCCGCGGGAGAGCAGGCCCTTGGCCTCCAGCCGGGTGACGGTGTGGGTGAGCCGGGAGCGGGATTGGCCGACCTGCTCGGCGAGCTCGGACATGCGGATCGCCCGGCAGTGCGCCTCGGAGAGCCGGACCAGGATCTCGTACTCGGCCAGATCGAGGTCGAACTGCCGCAACTCGTTGTCGAGGTGCTGGCGCACCCGGTTGGTCGCACCCAGATAGGTGCGCCAGACCTGCTGCTGGTCGGCGGTCAGCCAGCGCGGGGTGTCGATAGTCCTCACGCGACCAGACTCTACCAGAAACAGTTGAGATTTAAACTTATTCGGGCTGCTCAGGCCGGAAACGGGCCGGGACGGTTCCCGGGCTCGGGCAGGGCGTCCTCCGCTGGGCTGAGCGTCCACTGTGCCCGGGCTGTGCCCACAGTCGTAGCCCGGATCCGCCTGGCGTCCCCAGGTCGCCGGCGCCGATCGATCCGGAGTCTGCTCCCGGCGGGGGCCGCCCTCGGCGGCCGGGAGCCTGGCTACTCTGCCAGCACACTCCCAGGGGGAAGGCGGACCGAGCATGGGCGTCGTCGAGCAGGCGATCCGGGAACTTCGCAACTGGCAGGACTGCCCGGCCTGCGGCCGCCGGGTGAGCGGACCGGTGTGCGACGGCTGCCGGCTGCCGCTCAGTGGCGACGGCGCTCGGCGGCTGATCCAGCAGTCGGAGGCGGCCGCCCGCGCCCTCGAACTGCGGCAGCGGACCCTCCACCAACTGCTCGCCGCACGCCCCGTCCTGGTCGGGCCGCCCGGCGCCGCAGGCGCTCCGCAGCCGGCCGGATCGTCCTCCGCCCCGAGGCCGGTTGGTCCGGTCGCGGCGGCCGCAGCTGCGTCGGCGTCCGTCCGTCCGGCAGCCGAGGTCAACCCGGTGGCCGTCTTCTCCGCGGTGGGCGTGGGTGCGCTGGTCGCGGCGGCACTCGTTCTGGCCTTCCTGGTTCCGGCCGATCCACGGCTGGTCCAGCTGATCCTGCTGGGGGTGACGGCCGCCTCCGCCGCGGCGACCCTGGCGATGCACCGCCGCCGCCCGGTCTCGGCCGCCGCCGTCGCCACCGGCACGGCCCTGCTGTGCCTGCTGCTGGTCGTGCTGCTCGTCCGCTGGCTGCCGCAGCGGGATCTGCTGCTCACCGCGGCGGTCCTGACCGGCGCGCTGGCGGCCGGACTGGGTTGGGCAGGCTTCGCGTTGCAGTTGCGGCCCTGGGTCTCGGCGGGCGTGCTGCTCGCCCCGGTCGCCATGGTCGTGGCGACGGCCGGCTTCCTCTCCCACGACCTCCCCTGGTTGGCCGACGCGACTCTGCTGGCCGCGGTCGCGCTGGCCGCCGGCGGACGGTGGGCCGCCCGCAGCTGGCAGGGGGAGGAGCCCGGCCCCCTTCCGTTCGCTGTCGAACGCGCCCTGCTGAGCCTCGGCGCCGGACTCGCGTTGGTGGCGGGAGTCCTCCTGACCGTCGCGCTCGCCTCCTCCCGTGACGGATTGCAGCCGCTCGCCGGGGTGCTGATGCTGGCGGCCGCCGGCGCCGCCTGGCTGCACGGCGTCGCTCCCGACGCCGGCTGGCGCCGGGTCGCCGGCGCGATCGCGGTGCTGGTGCCCGTCGTCGCAGTGCTCGCCGTCGAGGGAGATACGCTGCTGGCGCTGGCCGCCGCCGGCCTCGGCTGGATCGCGCTGGCCGTGGCCAGCGGACTGCCGTCCCTGCGGGAGGGCCGCTGGGCCGGCCTGCTCAACGGTGGCTGGGTTGCGGCCGTGCTGCTGGTCCTGCCCGCGCTGTGGGTGCTGGTGGACGGCGCGCTGGTCGGTCCGGGGGCTCGGCTGGACGACCCGGGCCCGGCAGTGCTCATGCTCGGCTGGGACCTGCCGGAGGCCGGATTCGCGGTGGCCGGGATGCTGGTCGCGGCCGCCCAATGCGCTGTGGCCGCTCTCCTGCCACCGGCGCGGCTCGGACGCAATGACCAGGTGGAACAGCAGGAGCTGTCCCCGGACCTGCAGGTCGTCACGGTGACCGCGACGGAGCCGACCGTGCTGCGGGCGAGCCGTCGGCTGTGGCCCTGGCTGACCTTGGCCGGGCTCGCGGCGGCAGCCTCGCTGCCGGTGCTGCCGCTGGAGGGTTCCGTGGCGCTGCTGCTGGTGCTGGCCCTCGGTTGCGGCGCCATCGCCTGGCGGATCGGCGATCGGGTCCGTCCGGTGCAGGCGGCCGGACGCATCGGTGGCGGCATGGTGATTCTCGGCGCCGCGCTCGCGAGCTGGGAGAACCGTCCGCTCACCCTGGTCGCGGGGGCGGCGGCGGTGGCGCTCGTATTCGGATGGACGCAACTCGTCCCGCGGCTGGTGCGCCCGGTGCTGGTCGGCCTGGGGTACGCCTACGCGCTCACCCTGCTCGGGTTCGCGCTGCACTGGTATCCGCTGGGCTGGCCGGACGGAGAGTGGACGCCGATCGCCGGTTTGATCGCGGTGGCTGCCGGCCTCGTCTCGCTCACTGCCTTGACCGCACCCCGGCTCGGCTCGGCCACCCGGTACACCCTGCTCGGGATCGGGCTGGCGCCCTGGGCGCTGGCGATCCTGACAGTCGTCGAGGACCGCAGCTGGTGGGCAGCCGCTGCCACGGCAGGCATGCTGCTCGTCGAACTCGTCGTCACCCTTCGCACCCGGCCGCAGCCCACCTGGCTGCGGGTGCTCGCCGCGGCCAGCCTGCTGCCCACCGCCGGCATCCTGCTGATCAACGCCGGCGCGATGCTGATCCCCACCTCGGGCTCGCCGATTCTGCTGCCTATCGTGGCGGCCATGGCGGGCGGGACGGCGATCACCGCGGCTCCAGCGGCCCTCCGCATCGCCGGCATCGACGCCCGGGCGGCGGCCCCGATCCGCGGCTCCCTCGAAGCCGGCGCGCTGCTCACCGCGGTGGCCTCGGTCGGTCTGGCGGTGGTGCTGCCCGCCTCCGGCCCGGCGACCGCGCTGGTGGTCTGCGCGGTCCTGGCTGCGAGCGCCGCGGCGGTCGCGAGCGCACCTGATCGGCGCGGCGTCTGGTGGCTCGCCGCGCTGGCCGCCGCCGGGGTGCTGTGGAGCGCCCTGGTGCTGCTGGAGGTCGGCCTGGTCGAGGCCTACACCCTGCCGCTGGGCGTGGCGGCGGTGGTCGTGGGCCTGCGACTGGCCTCGCGCAAGCCGCGCTGGTGGGGCCTGGTGGCCGCGGGCCTGCACCTCGGCCTACTGCCCAGCTGGCTGCTCGCCGCGACCGGACGCGACCTGCTGCCACGAGCCGCCGCGCTCACGGCCGCCGCCCTCGTGCTGGGCGGCGTCACGCTGCTGGCCCGCCGCGCCGAGCCGCGTCCGCTGTGGGTGCTGGCGACCGGGCTGCTGGCAGCAGGCAGCGCGCCCCTGCTGGTCGCCGTCCGCTCCAGCCGACTGCCGGCGCAGGATCCGCTGCTGGAACGGCTGCTCGCCGGCCTCGCCGCTCAGCCGATCGCCGGATTCGGCTGGGTGGTCGCCACCGCGGCGGTCTCAGCCGGCCTGCTGGCGCTGGCCGGGCAGACGGTCCGCTGGGCGACCTCCCGCGGCAGGCTGCTCCGGCCGGTCGCCTCCTGGCGGTTCGCGCCGGCGCTCGCCGTGGCAGCCCTCGGCCCGGTGCTCGGCGTCCGGCCTGGAGAGCCGGTGGTGATCGCCCTGTGGCTGGCCTGCCTGGTGCTGCTCGCGGTCACGGTGGCCGCCACCCGGCTGCGGCTGCGGGGACGGGTGATCCTGCCGCCGGTCTGGTTCTGCTGGCTGCTCGCCCTGGGCGTCGGCATCGCCGGCTGGTCGCTGCGCGAACTGCGGGTGGAATTCCACGCCCTGCCGCTCGGGCTCACCCTGCTCGGCTGCGGAGTGATGGCCTGGCGCGCGGCTGCCGACCTCCGAGCCCCGGTCCCACTGAACTGGCCGATCGGCCAGTCCGACCCGACCGTCGCCATCCTCCCGGGCGTGCTGGCCACCCTCGGCCCGTCCACCCTGGCGATCGGCACCGACCCGCAGACCTGGCGGGCGATCCTCGTCCTGACACTGGCCCTGGCCGCCCTGCTGATCGGCGCGCGCCGGCTGTGGCGTCCCTGCCTGGCGGTCGGCATCGTCGATCTGGCGGTCGCGGTGCTCCTGGTCTTCGTCGCCCGGCGCGGCGCGATCGACGCCGTCCCATGGCTGATCGCGCTGGTCAGTGCAGGCGGCGTGCTGCTGGGCCTGGCCGTCTACAGCGAACGCCGACAGCACCTGAGCCACGAAAACCGGGGAATTCCTCAGTGAAACCCTTCCGACCCTCCGCCGCACTGCTTTCGCTGCCGGACGAGCCCACCTAGACTGCCCAGCACAGAGCCGGGTCGACGAAGGGGCCACCATGACCACTGCCGAGCAGATCCTCGATGGAAAGCCAGCGACCGTTGGCGAGATGTTCACCTGGCGGGTCGGCAAGACCCCCGACAAAGAGGCCTTCCGCTACCTGGACGCCGGGGAGAACTGGGTCTCGATCAGCTGGCGCGACACCCAGCGCCGCGTCGAGCGGCTGGCCGCCGGCCTGTTGGCGACGGGCCTGGGCTACGAGGAGCGGGTCGCCATCGCCTCCGGAACCCGGATCGAGTGGGTGCTGGTGGATTTCGCGATCAACCTGGTGGGCGGGGCGACGACCACGATCTACCCGAACACGGCCAGCGAGGATTTCCAGCACATCCTGCGCGACTCCGGCTCGGTGGTGCTGATCGCCGAGAACGCCGACCAGGCCGCCAAGGTGATCGCCGACGACCTGCTGAAGCAGGTGCACCACATCGTCCTCTTCGACGGCGAAGGCGACGGCGAGCGGGTGCTCTCCTGGAAGGAGTTCGAGAAACGCGGCGAGGCGCTGCTCGCCGAGAACCCCGAGGCGGTCCGCGAGGCCGGCGCCAAGGTCACCGGCGAGACCCTCTCCACCCTCATCTACACCTCGGGGACGACCGGCCTGCCCAAGGGCGTCGAGCTGATCCACCGCAGCTGGATCTACGAGGGCTTCGCCGTGGACGAACTCGGCATCCTCACCCACGACCACGTCCAGTACCTGTGGCTGCCGCTCTCCCATGTCTTCGGCAAGGCGCTGCTGGCCTGCCAGCTGGCGATCGGCTTCTCCTCCGCGGTGGACGGCCGCATCGACAAGATCGTGGCCAACCTCGGCGACGTGAAGCCCGAGTTCATGTGCGGCGCCCCGCGCATCTTCGAGAAGGTCCGCTCGGCGGTGCTGCTCTCGTCCCCGAGCGGCGGCATCAAGGGCAGGATCGCCCGCTGGGCGTTCGCTGTCGGCCGCGCCAGCCGCGACTACCGGCTCGCCGGCCGCTCGCTGCCCCCGGCGATGGGGGTGGCCTACAAGGTCGCCGACAAGCTGGTGTTCAGCAAGCTCAAGGAGCGGATGGGCGGCAACATCGAGTTCTTCATCTCCGGCTCGGCCAAGCTCTCCTCCCAGGTGCAGGCCTGGTTCTACTCCGCGGGCCTGCTGGTGGTCGAGGGCTACGGCCTCACCGAGACCAGCGCGGTCACCTGCGTGAACCTGCCCACCGCCCCCCGGTTCGGGACGGTCGGGCCGGCCCTGCCGGGCACCGAGCTGAAGATCGCCGAGGACGGCGAGGTGCTGGTGCGCGGCCCGGGCGTCATGCGTGGCTACCACAACGACCCGGAGAAGACCGCCGAGGTGATCGTCGACGGCTGGTTCCACACCGGCGACATCGGCAACCTGGACGCCGACGGCTACCTGACCATCACCGACCGCAAGAAGGACCTGATGAAGACCTCGGGCGGCAAGTACGTCGCCCCGTCCAAGGTCGAGAGCGTGATCGCGGCGACCATCCCGTACATCTCGCAGGTGGTCGCGGTCGGGGACGGCCGCAAGTACATCTCCGCGCTGCTCACCATGGATCGCGACAACCTGGCCAAGTGGGCCGCCCAGCACGGCAAGGAGGGCCTGGAGTACGCCGAGCTGACCCAGCTTCCCGAGCTGCGGGAGAGCATTCAGCGGTACGTCGACGAGGCCAACGCCAAGCTCGAGCGCTGGGAGACGGTGAAGAAGTTCGCCATCCTGTCGCAGGAGTTCAGCGTGGACGACGGCGGCGTCACCCCGAACATGAAGATCCGCCGGGCCGCGGTGACGCAGCGGTTCGCGGACGTGGTCGCCGGGCTCTACGAGGACGAGATCGGGGAGTGACCTACCTGGCCCGGGTGCCGCTGCGCTGGGTCGACCTGGACACCCAGGGGCACGTCAACAACGGGGTCGTGGCCGACTACTTGCAGGAGGCGCGGGTCGAGTTCCTGCTTTCCGGGGCGAACGCGCACATGCTGGGGACGTCCAGCATCGTGGCCGGCCACCAGGTGGAGTACCTGGGTCCGATCCGCTACTCGGTGGAGCCGCTGGAGGTCGAGCTGAGCGTCGGCAAGGTCGGCGCCGCGAGCCTGGAGGTGGGCTACGAGGTGCGGCAGGACGGGGTCGCCGTGGTGCGGGCCCGCAGCCAGCTGGCCAAGGCGAAGGAGGGACGCGCCGCGCGCATGACCCCCGCGGAGCGCGGCTGGTTCGCCTCCCGTCAGACCGCGCTCGAGCCGCTGCGCGACCTGGGCCGGTGGCGGGTCGGCGCGGCCGCCTGCGAGTTCGACTTCGGCGTCCGCTGGGCCGATCTGGACCAATACGGCCACGTCAACAACGTCCGCGTCTTCGACTACGTCGCCGAGGCCCGCAACCACCTCGACCCAGGCGGGCTCACCCGGATGCAGCAGGCCGCCGCCGACGGAACCACCTGGCTGGTCGCCCGGCAGGACGTCCACTACCTCGACGAACTTCACCACCGCCTCGAGCCGTACCGCGTCCGCACCGCCTACGCCGGCGTCGGGCGGACCTCGATGACCCTGGTCGCCGAGGTGACCGACCCGCTCACCGACCGCGCCCACGCCCGCACGGTCACCGTGCTGGTCCACGGCGACGCGGAGGGCCGGCCCATCCCCGTCCCGCCCGAGGCGCACTCGGGCCTGGAGCGCTGGCCGGCGGTTCGGCGGTAGCTCACCGGTCATCCTCGCGAAGGCGGGGGATCTCGTCAGGAGGACGCGCGGACGACCAGCTCCGGCTCGAAGACCTTGTCAGAGTCACCGCCGGGGCTCAGCAGCAGGTCGGCGGCGGCCCAGCCGAGCTGACGCATCGGCTGGCGGACGGAGCTCAGCGGGGTGGCCAGCTCGCCGGCCCAGTAGAGGTCGTCGTAGCCCACGATCGCAAGCTGCTCGGGGATCGGGATGCCGCGGCGGCGCAACGCCCGCAGCACGCCGAGGGCGACCATGTCGTTGAGACAGAAGACCGCGGTCGGGCGCGGCCCGGGAGCTTCCAGCACGGCCAGGATCGCCGCCTCGCCGGCGGCGGCCGACCCCATCACCGAGAGCGGCAGGGTGGTGAGCACCTCGTCGGGGGACAGGCCGGCGGCGGCCACCGCCTCGATGGCGCCGCGCAGCCGGTGCCGGGACTGCTGCAGGTTCGGGTCGTCGCCCAGGAAGAGGATGCGGCGGTGGCCGCGCTCCAGCAGATGCGTGACGGCCTGGCGTCCGCCCGAGATGTGGTCGACCCGGACGGTGGGCAGCAGGTCGCTGGCGGCGTCGATCAGCACCGACTCGATCCCCAGCTCGCGCAGGTCGAGCAGCCGCTCGGTGGTGGCGGCCATCGGGGTCACCAGCATGCCGCGCACCCCGTGCTCGGCGAACTGCCGCAGGAAGCCGGCCTCGCGCCGCGCGTCCTCGTCCGAACTGCACAGCATCAGGGTCAGGCCGTCGATCGCCAGCCGGTCCTCGATGCCGCGGGCGATCTCGGTGTAGAACGGGTTGCCCAGGTCGATCAGCACGGCCCCGACCGTGGTCGACACTCCGGCCCGCAGCTGCCGGGCGGAGGCGTTGCGCAGGAAGCGCAGCTCGCTCATGGCGGCCTCGACCTTGGCGCGGGTGCGGTCGCTGACCGTCTCCGGACGGTTCAGGACGTTGGACACGGTGCCGACCGACACGCCGGCGAGTTCGGCCACGTCCTTGACGCTGGCGCGTTCCTTCGGCACGGCGCCTCCCCTCCTCGCGGTGGTGGCCGGAGTCTATCGCTGAAACGTCGCCAAGCCGGTCCGCGACGAAGTGCATCAACTATTGTTGACAGCCGCTTCGATATCAACTAATGTTGATGCATGGCCCACTCCATCCAGATCCCTTCCGCGGACGATCCTGACGAGGCGTTCGCGGCCGTCGTGGCACTGCGCAGGCTTGCCGCTTCGCTCGAGCGGTCGGCTGTCGACAGCGCGCTCGCTCAAGGCTGGACGTGGGCCGGCATCGGCCAGGCGCTCGGAATGACCGCGCAGGCCGCTCACAAACGTCTCGCGCCTTCCAAGCGCGTGCCTCCCGAAAGGAACGAACCATGAGAATGATCGATGACGTCCGAACCATCGCCTCGCTGCTCAACGAAGCCGAGCGGCAAGCGGTC
This sequence comes from uncultured Propionibacteriaceae bacterium, assembly GCA_964563205.1. Lineage (GTDB taxonomy): Bacteria > Actinomycetota > Actinomycetes > Propionibacteriales > Propionibacteriaceae > Propionicimonas. The sequence continues at coordinate 9,316 of CAZLWS010000017.1, forward strand.
GCGCTCGGCGAGAGCGAGCCGCAGGCTGAGCACCTGGTGTTCGCGGCACTGCTCCTGGAGGACGACTCCGCGCGGGGACTGCTCGGCGTCGACGCGGAGCAGTTCCGCGAGGCCTTGGTCCGCACCCACGCCGCGGCGCTGGAGTCGGTCGGGATCGAACCCGGGGGAGCGGACCTGCCCCCGACGACGGCCGGCGCCGGGGTCTACCGCAGCGGGCAGTCCGCGCAGGAGGTCTTCCAGCGCGCCCGGGTGCTGGCGAAGCAGGATCGTCCACGGGGGCTGAAGGGCTCGCACATCGTGCGGGCGGCCGCCGAGCGCGAGCACGGAACGGTGGCGCGCATCCTCGCCACCCTCGGGATCGACCGCGAAGCGCTCCTCTAGGGCGCCCGTCTCGGCTAGCGGCGGTAGGTGGCGCGTCCGGCCCAGAAGGTGGCGACCACCGGGTCGGGCAGGTTCAGCCCGTGGTAGGGGTTGTTGCGCGACCGGGAGGCGGAGGCGTCGCGATCCACCACCGCGCGGGCGGCCGGATCCACCAGGACGAGGTTCGCCGGCTCGCCGATCGCGACCGGACGGCCCTGGCTCGCGACCCGTCCGATCCTCGCCGGGGCGGTGGACATCCGGGCGACCAGGGCAGGCCAGTCCAGCCGTCCGGTGTGGACCATGACCTCTATGACCACCGCCAGGGCCTGCTCCAGGCCGAGCATGCCGGGCAGCGCGATGTCGAAGGGGTGGTCCTTGTCCTGCCGGGCGTGCGGGGCGTGGTCGGTGCCGACGGCGTCGATGGTGCCGTCGGCCAGCGCCTCGCGGATCGCCTCGATGTGCTCCGAGGTCCGCAGCGGCGGGTTCACCTTGAAGGTGGTGTCGAAGCCCTCTACGTTCGTAGTGTCCAGCAGCAGGTGGTGCGGGGTGGCCTCGGCGGTCACTTGGATGCCGCGCTGCTTGGCCCAGCGGATCACCTCGACGCTCTCGGCGGTCGAGACATGGCAGACGTGCAGCCGGGAGCCGGCCAGCTCGGCCAGCTGGACGTCCCGCGCCACGATCACCGACTCGGCCTGAGCCGGCCAGCCCGGCAGGCCCAGCCGTCCGGAGATCTCGGATTCGTGGCAGCAGGCCCCCGGCCCGGCCAGCCGCGGATCCTGGGCGTGCTGGGCGATCACGCCGTCGTAGGTCTTGACGTAGGTGAGCGCGCGGCGCATCAGCAGCGAGTCGTGGACGCAGCGTCCGTCGTCGGAGAACACCCGGACGCCGGCGTGGGTGGCCATCAGGCCCAGCTCGGCCAGCTCCTCGCCGCCCAGGCCCTTGGTGACCGCGCCCACCGGGACCACCTGGCAGTGGCCCTGCCGCTCGCCGAGCGAGGCGATGTACTCGGCGGCCTCGGCGGTGTCGGTGACCGGGTCGGTGTTCGCCATGGCATGGACGCAGGTGAACCCGCCGCGGGCCGCCGCGAGGGTGCCCGTGCTGACGGTCTCGGCGTCCTCCCGTCCGGGCTCGCGCAGGTGGGTGTGCAGGTCGACCAGCCCGGGCAGCGCCAGCAGGCCGTCGGCGTCGATCCGCTCGGCGCCGGCGGGGGCGTCGGCCGGGTCGGCGAAGACGCCGTTCGCCAGGTAGAGGTCGCCGCGCACCCCGTCGGCGGTGGTCGCTCCGGTGATCAGCACGCTCACGAGTGCCCTCCTTCGTCCGATCCGCCCAGCAGGTGGTACAGCACGCTCATCCGCACCGCCACGCCGGCGGAGACCTGCTCCAGGATCAGCGAGTTGGCCGCGTCGGCGGCCTCTGAGGAGATCTCGACGCCGCGGTTCATCGGGCCCGGGTGGCAGATCGCCGCGCCCTTCTTGAGCCGGCCCAGCCGCTCCAGGGTGAGGCCGTAGCCCTCGGCGTACTCCCGCGGGGTGGGGAAGAAGCCGCCCGCCATGCGTTCCCGCTGCACCCGCAGCATCATGACCACATCGCACTCGTCCAGCACCGCGTCGCAGTCGGAGGTCACCTCGCAGCCCCAGGCGTCCACCCCGGTCGGCAGCAGGGTCGGCGGAGCGACCAGCACCACCTGGGACCCCAGCGTCCGCTGCAGCAGGACGTTGCTGCGCACCACCCGGGAGTGCAGCAGGTCGCCGACGATCGCGATCTTCTTGCCGGCCCAGCCGTCGACGCCGAGGGAGCGGAAGTGGCGGCGCATCGCGTAGGCGTCCAGCAGGGCCTGGGTGGGGTGCTCGTGCTGGCCGTCGCCGGCGTTGACCACGTGCGCCTTCACCCAGCCGGCCGCCTGGGCGACTGCGCCCGAGGAGCCGTGCCGGATCACGAAGGCGTCCACCCCCATGGCGTCCAGGGTGAGCATGGTGTCGCGCAGCGACTCGCCCTTGGAGGTGGAGGAGCCCTTGCCGGTGACGTTGATGGTGTCCGCGGAGAGCCACTTGCCGGCGATCTCGAAGGAGCTGCGGGTGCGGGTGGAATCCTCGAAGAACATGTTGATGACGGTGCGGCCGCGCAGCGCCGGCAGCTTCTTGACCGGACGGTTCTGCACCTGGTGCATCTCCTCGGCCAGGTCGAGGATGCCGGCGATCTCGTCCAGGCTCAGGTCGGCCGCGCTCAGCAGGTGTTTCATCGCGCCCCCCGGGAGATGGTGACCTCGTCGAGCCCGTCGGTCTCGGTGAGCCGGACCCGCACCCGCTCGTCCGCGGCGGTGTGGACGGTGCGACCCACCACGTCGGCGGCGATCGGCAGCTCCCGGTGGCCGCGGTCGACCAGGACGGCCAGCCGCACGGCGCGCGGCCGGCCCAGGTCGCGCAGCGCGTCGAAGGCGGCGGCGATCGTCCGTCCGGAGTAGAGGACGTCGTCGACCAGCACCACCACCGTGTCGTCCACCGCGGTCGGGATGTCAGTGCGCCCGACCGGACGGGTGGGGTGCTGCCGCAGGTCGTCGCGGTACATGGTGATGTCGAGCGAGCCGACCGGCGCCGGATGGCCCTCGATCCCTGCGATCACCGCGCCCAGCCGCTGCGCCAGCTGAACCCCGCGGGTCGGGATGCCGAGCAGAAGCAGGTTCTCCGCGCCCCGGTTGGCTTCCAGCAGTTCGTGGGCCATCCGGGTCAGCGCCCGTCCCAATTCTTCGGAATCGATGATCACCTGGGCGGGCTCGGTGCTCTCAGTCAAGCGCGGACTCCTCGGCTCTCGGCGGGCCATCCCAGGGGACTCCTCGCCTCGAACCCTCACAGTACCCAACTCGCTGAGCGCTCTGCGACTCTGCCCAGAAGCGGGTGACGCATGGGCATAGTTCGGTAGCGGCGCGCTGCCGGTCCGGCGGCCGAGTTCGCTAGCCTGGGGCCATGCTCGAATCACGGACCCTTCCCGGCTGGCCGGACGTCACCGACCCCAGCGTGCTGGAGATGCTGCTGGTCACCCTGTTCGTGCCGCTCGGCATCGCTCTCTTCTTCGCCGTGCTGACCTTCGCTCCAAGCTGGGGCCGCAAGCAGGACTGACGCCTACCCGGCTGCCTGACAGCGCAGGGCGCGCTCGGCGTCGTCCCAGCGCTCGCTGACCTGACGCAGCACCGAATCGGACGGCGAGGTCTCCGCCACCCAGCGCTCCAGCCGGGCCAGATACTCCCGGTCGGCCAGCGGACGCGGGAAGAGCAGCCCCAGCACGTGCTGGCGGATCGCCGAGCTGCGCTGGGCCCAGCCGTCACGACCCTCGGAGATCGCCTGCGCCACGTCGAGGTAGGCCTCGGTGTAGGGACGCAGCACCTCCGCCTGCCCCAGCTGCCAGAACTGGCTGCAGACCTGGTAGTGGGTCTCGTTGGGGACGCCCGGCTCAGCGGTCGCCTGCTGCCAGGCCCACTGCTTGGCCTCCGCGGTCGGCAGCGCGGCTCGGGCGCCGGCGGCGCGCTCGGCGCCGGCCGCGGTCGCGTCCCGTTGCGCCTCGGCGGCGATCTCGGCCTCGCCGATCACTCCGCGCCGGGCGAGCTGTGTGACGATCAACCACCGCAGGTCGGTGTCCACCGCCAGGCCCGTGGGGGCTTCCTCCCCGCCCAGCCAGGCCTGGATGAGCCCGACCGCGGCCTCGGATTCGGCGGACGCGATCAGCGCCCGCGCGAACGCCAACTGGTGGTCGGAGCCCGGCTCGGCGGCCTTCAGCAGCCCGGCCAGTCCACGGGTGCAGCGCTGGTTGAGCTCGTCGCGGGTCGCGGGGGGAGCGTAGTAGTCGATTGCGGTGCGGGCCTGGTTCAGCACGGCGCCGACCACGGTCAGGTCGGTCTCGGTGCCGACCCCGCCGAGTGCGAGGGTGACGAAGTCGGCGGCCGGCACCTCGGCGTCGCGGCACATGTCCCAGGCGGCGCCCCAGGCCAGCGCGCGGCTCAGCGAGGAGTCCAGGCCGGCCAGGTGGGCCACCAGGGTGGTCATCGAGCGCGGGTCGAACCGGATCTTGGCGTAGGTCAGGTCGTCGTCGTTCAGCAGGATCAGATCCGGCTGCGGGCGGCCCAGCAGCTCGGGCACCTCGGTCAGCTCGCCCTCGATGTCGATCTCCACCCGGTCGGTGCGGGTCAGCGCGCCGTCCGCCTCGGTGTAGAGCCCGACCGCCAGCCGATGCCGGCGCAGCGTCGGCCAGGTCGGTGACGCGGTCTGCCGGATCGCGAACCGGGTGAAGACCCCGTCCGCATCGATCTCGAAGTCAGCGCACAGGGTGTTCACCCCGCTGGTCTGCAGCCACTGCTCGGCGAAGTAGCACAGGTCGCGCCCGGAGGCCTCGGTGAGGGCGGTCAGCAGGTCGGTGAGCCGGGTGTTGCCCCAGGCGTGCTGGGCGAAATAGGCGCGGACGCCGGCCAGGAACTGCTCCTCCCCGACGAAGGCGACCAGCTGGCGCAGCGCCGAGGCGCCCTTGGCGTAGGTGATGCCGTCGAAGTTGAGCTCGACGGCCTCTAGGTCGACCATGTCGGCGGCGATCGGGTGGGTGCTGGGCAGCTGGTCCTGCCGGTAGGCCCAGGTTTTGCGGGAGTTGGCGAAGGTGGCCCACGGATCGTCCCGCGGGGCTCCGCCGTCGCGAATCTTGCCCTGCGCGAAGTGGGAGGCCCATTCGGCGAAGGACTCGTTGAGCCACAGGTCGTCCCACCAGGTCATGGTGACCAGGTCGCCGAACCACATGTGGGCCAGCTCGTGCAGGATCGTGTTGTCCCGGCCTTCGTAGGCGGCGTTGGTCGTCCGGGAGCGGAAGAGGTACTCGTCGCGGATCGTCACGCAGCCGGCGTTCTCCATGGCCCCGGCGTTGAACTCGGGGACGAAGATCTGGGCGTAGTCGGCGAACGGGTAGGGGAAGCCGAAGTGCTCCTCGAAGACCTCGAAACCGGCTTTGGTGACGGCGAACAGCCGGTCGGCGTCCAAGTGCTCGACCAGCGACTGGCGGCAGGAGAGCGACAGCGGGATCTCGGCTGCCACACCGGTGTAGCTGTCGGTGACGGTGTGGAACTCGCCGGCCACCAGCGCGGTGATGTAGGTGGAGATCGGCGGGGTCGGCGCAAAGCTGAACCGGCCCAGGCCGTCGCCCTCCGGCGTGGGGGCGACGGCGGGGGAGTTGGAGAGCACCGTCCAGGATTCGGGGGCGATCACGGTGAGCTGGAAGGCGGCCTTCAGGTCGGGCTGCTCGAAGCAGGCGTACATCCGGCGGGCGTCGGCGGTCTCGAACTGGGTGTACAGGTAGACCCGGCCGTCCACTGGGTCGACGAAGCGGTGCAGCCCCTCGCCGGTGTTGCTGTACCGGCAGACCGCCACCGCCTCGAGTTCGTGCTGGCCGGGGGCGGCGGTGAAGTACAGCTTGTGATCGGCGAAGGCGGCGGGGTCCAGCGGCTCGCCGTCCAGGGTGGCGCTGAGCAGCCGGTCGGCGATCAGGTTGAGGTAGGTGTCGGCCGCGTCCTCGCTGCTGAAGGTGACTTTCGAGCTCGAGACGAAGGTCTCCTGGGAGCCGGTGTCCTCGGCATCGGCGACCCGCCCGGAGAGGTCGACGAGCACCTCGTAGCTCTGCACGGTGAGCCCGCGGGAGCGCTGCTCGGCCTCGGCGCGGGTGATGTTTGCGGGATACATGGTGACCTCGGCGGGTGATAGACGCAGTGATGCAACCCGCCGAGGGTATCCGTCCGCTGCCATGCACTCAACAACCGGGGGCTCTGGGGATGGGTCGCCCCGTAGAATCCTTGCTTCCCGGAAAGGAGGCCAGAATGCCGGAAGGCCACGTGATTCACCGACTCGCCATCGGCCTGGAGCAGGCGTTCGCCGGCCGGCCGGTGCGGGTCAGCAGCCCGCAGGGCAGGTTCGCCGAGGCGGCGGCGCTGCTGGACGGCCGCGAGTTCCTGGGCGCCGAGGCCTACGGCAAGAACCTCTTCCTTGAGATCGGGGACGCCTCGCCGGTGCACATCCACCTGGGGCTGATCGGCAAGCTGCGGCTCACCGGCTGGCAGCCGATCGCCAGCCCCGACACCCTGCGGCTGCGGATCGAGAGCCCGGACGCGGTCGCCGAACTGCGCGGGCCGCAGACCTGCGCGCTGATCACCCCGGGGGAGCGGGACGCCGTGCTGGCCGGGCTCGGCCCCGATCCGCTGCGCGCCGACGCCGACCCGGAGCGTGGACGGCTCCGGGTGAGCCGTTCGGAGCGTCCGATCGCGTCCCTGCTGCTCGACCAGCGGGTGGCGGCCGGGGTGGGAAACATCTTCCGTTGCGAGGTGCTGTTCCGGCAGCGGCTGCACCCGATGACCCCGGGACGGGCGGTGAGCCGGCAGCGCTGGAACCGGATCTGGGCCGACTTCGCCGAACTGATGCCGCAGGCCGTCGAGGCGGGCCGCATCGACACCGTCCGATACGAGCACACCCCGGAGGCCACCGGCCGTCCGCCGCGGGTCGACCCGCACGGCGGCGAGGTGTACGTCTACCGGCGGCCGGGAATGCCCTGCCTGGTCTGCGGCCAGCGGGTCAGCGCCACTGCGTTCGAGGGCCGCAACCTGTACTGGTGCAACCGATGTCAGCGCAGCCGGTGAGCTTCGCGTGGCCCGGCGGGGTGGTCTCGCTCGACGACCGGGCGCGGGTGCTGCTGCAAGTCGAGGGGGTGAGTGCTCCCGTCCGGCTGGGGCTGACGCCCGATCCCGGGCTGCGGGAGGTGCTGGTCGAGTACGACACCGCCGAGCACGCCGGGTCGGACGAGTATGAGGTGTCGCAGCGAGTCACGGTGGGCGAGCACTGCCAGTTGCGCTGGGCGACCGAGTCCGATTCGCCGATCCGGGTCGAACTCGAGGTCGAGATTCCGCCCGGGCAGCACGCCTGGGTGTGGCCCAGCGGTGCGGACGCCTTGCTGGCCGTCTTCCCGGAGACCGGCCTGGGCCCGGCGCTGGTCGTGCAGGTGATGCAGGGCTCGCTGACCTGGGCGGGGGAGTCCGCCGACGGCCGGCGGCTGCGGCTTGGCGTGGCGGAGTTGGCAGCCGGCGACCGTCAGGTCACCACGCTGCGGGTGCGCCGGCTGCCGACCCTCGCCATCGCCGAGAACCTGCTACCGCGGTGGTACGAACCCTTGGCGATGGTCGAAGGCGAAGGCTGGGAGGCCGACATCGCGGACTTCGGGCTGGAGGCCGAGCCGCTGACGGTGGTCTACGAGGAGGACGACGAGACGGTGCTGATCGCCGCCCCGCCGCCTGGCAAGCACCGGGTCGGCCTGCACGGACGCCGAGGCGTGACCGAACTGATGCTGGAGGTCGCGCCCGACCTGGACGCGCTCACCCGGCAGGTCGCCGAAGAGCTGCTGGCGGCCGGTCACGCCACCTGGACGTCCGCCGGCGCAGTGGTCGTGCAGCAGGCGGTCGCGCTCGGGCTGCTGCCCAGCGATCGCCACGTCGAGGACGCGCTCGACCGGTTCGACTGGACGACCCGGGGCGACCCGCTGGCGATCGCCTTCGGCTGCCGGCGGGCCCTGCAGGAGGGGGAGCGCGCGATGGCCGAGGAGGCCGTCCGGCAACTGGTGGCGCTGCCCGATCGTCGCCGGCAGGCTCAGGTGTTCGGGCTGGTGGCGCTGGCCGCGGCGACCTTGGGGGGTGACCTCCCATCGCTGGCCGGGGTGCTGCGTCCGGTCTCCCGTCCGGTTCTGGCCGACCGGCTGCACTCCCGGCGACGGACCACCGTCGCCGCCGACGAGTTGGGCGGGGTGATCAACCGGCTCGGTGCCGGGCTGCCCGGCCGTCCGATCGGTCTGAGCCGGGCGGACGCCGCCGAACTGGTCATCCTGCTGGAAGCCTGTCCCGAGCGCTGGCCCGAGGCCCGGCTGGCCGCCGACACGTCGCAGGAGATGCGCCTGAAGCTGCTCGCCGGCTACGCCGCCGGCGACATCGTCGACCCGACCGCGCTGGCCTGGCTCCTCATCGGCGGCTGAGGGCGGTCACGCCGTCCGGCGCTCGTCGTTGGCGTAGGCGTAGTAGGCGCCGATCAGCAACCCGCCGCCCACGTAGTTGGCCACCAGGGCGATCCCGACGTTCGCCGATGCCAACAGCGGGTCGATGCCTGCGCTGAGCCCGACGATCAGGAAGAGCACCGTGTTCGCCACCGAGTGCTCCAGGCCGAGGAAGGCGAAGATGAACACCGCGACGACCATGGTGAGGGCCTTGGTCATATCGCTCTTGATGGCGCCGTTGTAGATCAGCAGCACGGCGATGTTGATCATGAGGTTGCACAGCACCGCGCGCATGAACAGGTCGCCCATGCCGGGCAGCCCGGCCTCGATGTAGCCGAGCTTCACCGCTGCCGAGTGGATCATCTGTTCGCGCACGCCGCCGGAGACCAGTGTCGAGAACCGGTCGATGACCGCCAGCAGCAGGCCGCCCAGCGCGTTGCCGACGTAGCACAGCGTCAGCAGCCCGAACACCCGTCCGACGCTGACCCGTTTGTGGTAGAGCCCGATCGTCGCGACCATCATGTTCGAGGTCAGCAGTTCGGACTTGCTGTAGTAGATGAACACCAGGGCCCACCCGAACACCAGCGCGCCGAGGAACCGGCCGACCCCGATGAGCGTGCTGTCGCCCGCGGGAATGGCGTTGAAGGTGGACACGACCGCGAAGTAGGCGCCGTAGAAGACCCCGATGATGATGCCGGCCATCGCCGCCCGCTGCAGGTACGGGACGGTGAGCTCGCGCGACATCCGGGTCTTGGAGTCGAGGGCGTCCAGCGCGGTGTCGATGAACTGGCGACCGGGATAGAGGCGCTCCTGCGGCGTCGGCATGGGGAAACTCTGGCATATCCGGCCGGCTTGGGGGAGCAGTTCACGACGAACTCCTCGAACCCGCAGCGCCGCGACCAGTCCGGCCAACCCGCCCCGACTTGGTGCAGCGCACCCAGCCGCCTAGACTGACCGCCGGTGTCCGGGGCGTAGCGTAGTGGCTAGCGCGCTTGCTTTGGGAGCAAGAGACCGCAGGTTCGAGTCCTGTCGCCCCGACCGGCCGCTGGGCGGTGTTTCGCTGGTGACGCACCTAGTCAGCAGCTATTCCGGTCCCCGGTCTTCAGCGACGAACCGACGTAGTCAAGCCGGTCGAGCAGCTCAGCTGTGTCTGATTGCGTCCGGTTCGTGCTGGGCGATGGCTTCGGTCTCGATCTGGAAGGTCGAGTGGTGGACGGAGACCTGGAAGTGCTCGGCTACGCACTTCCGGACCTCGTGCAGCATTTCGGCGGCGTGGCCGTCGGTGAAGCAGCGGTCGTCGACCACGACGTGGGCGGTCAGGGTGGGCAGGCCGGTCGCCACGGTGGAGGCGTGCAGGTCGTGGACGTCCTTGACGTGGTCGAGGGCGAGGAGGTGGCGGCGCACCTCGTCCAGATCGAGGCCGGGCGGGGTGAACTCCATCAGCACGCTCGTGGTCTCGCGCATCAGGACGAACGCGCGGGGGACGATCAGCGCGGCGATGAAGAGTCCGGCGATCGCGTCCGCCCGCTGGAAGCCGGTGGTGGCGATGACGATCGCGGCGACGATCACGCCGAGCGAGCCGAGCGCGTCGTTGAGGACCTCCAGGAAGGCGGCGCGCATGTTGAAGTTCGCGCCGCGGCTGGAGGCCAGGACGGTGATCGCGACGGCGTTCGCGACCAGTCCGATCACGCCGAAGACCAGCAGTTCCATGGCGGGCACTTCCGGCGGTTCGAAGAGTCGCCGGACGCCCTCGATCGCCGCGTAGCCGCCCACCGCGAGCAGCAGGGTGGCCTGACCCAGCGCTGCGATGACCTCGACGCGCCGGAACCCCCAGGTCCGTTTGGAGTCCGCGGGTTTGAGCATGAGCGTGGCGGCGATCAGCGCGACGAGCAGGCCGGACGCGTCGGCGACGGCGTGGGCGGTGTCGGTCAGCAGGGCGAGGCTGCCGGTGATCACCGCTCCCGCCGCCTGCGCGACGACGATCGCCGCGGTGATCGAGAACGCTATCCACAGCTTCGTGCGGAAGTCGCCCGGCCGCCCGGCGTCGCCGGCGGAAGCGTGATCGTGACCGTGACCAGAGCCGCTCATGTGGCGGTGACGCTCCGGAACCCGCGCAGCCGCAGGCTGTTGCCGACCACGAAGACGCTGGAGAAGGCCATCGCCGCGCCGGCCAGCATCGGGTTGAGCATGCCCAGCGCCGCGATCGGGATGGCCGCGACGTTGTAGGCGAAGGCCCAGAACAGGTTGGTCTTGATCGTGCCCAGGGTGCGGCGGGAGAGCCGGATCGCGTCCACCGCCGAACGCAGGTCCCCGCGGACCAGGGTGAGATCGGACGCCTCGATGGCGACGTCGGCTCCCGTGCCCATCGCCAGGCCCAGATCGGCCTGGGCCAGGGCGGGTGCGTCGTTGACGCCGTCCCCGACCATGGCGACGACCCGTCCCTCGCGCTGCAGGCGGGCGACGACGTCGACCTTGTCCTTGGGCAGCACCTCGGCGATCACCTGGTCGATGCCGACCTCGGCGGCGATCTCACGGGCGACGGCCTCGTTGTCACCGGTCAGCAGCACCGGGGTCAGGCCAAGCTGCTTGAGCTGGACGACGGCCTCGGCGCTGGTGGGCTTCACGGTGTCTGCGACCACCAGGACGCCGCGCGCCTGCCCGTCCCAGCCCACGGCGACGACCGTCCGGCCCGCGCTCTCGGCAGCCGCCTTCGCGGCGGCGACCTCGGGGGAGAGGCGCAGCGACCAGTCGGCCAGCAGCGACTCGCGGCCGACGACCACCGCGTGACCGTCCACGACGCCTTGGACGCCCTTGCCTTCGAGGTTGGTGAAATCCTCCGGGGCGGGCAGCCGGCCGATCTGCTGGGTGGCGCCCTTGGCGATCGCCTGGGCGATCGGGTGCTCGGAGGCGTCCTCCAGCGCGCCGGCGAGGCGCAGCAGGTCGTCGCGGTCCACGTCAGGCTCGGTGATCACGTCGACCAGGGTCATCCGGCCGGTGGTCACGGTCCCGGTCTTGTCGAGCACGACGGTGTCGATCCGCCGGGTGGATTCCAGCACCTCCGGGCCTTTGATCAGGATGCCCAGCTGGGCGCCCCGCCCGGTGCCGACCAGCAGCGCGGTCGGGGTGGCCAGGCCGAGGGCGCAGGGGCAGGCGATCACCAGCACCGCGACAGCGGCGGTGAACGCGGCCGTGGCCGGGAAGCCGGCCCCCAGCCAGGCGCCGAGGGTGACGACCGCGATCACGATCACGATCGGGACGAAGACGCCGGAGATCCGGTCGGCCAGGCGCTGCACCTCGGCCTTGCCGGTCTGGGCGTCCTCGACCAGCTTTGCCATTTGCGCCAGCTGGGTGTCGGCGCCGACCCGGGTGGCGCGCACGACGAGGCGGCCGCCCGCGTTGACGGTGGCGCCGGTCACCGAGTCGCCCTCACCGACCTCGACCGGAACGGACTCCCCGGTCAGCATCGACGCGTCGACGGCGGAGGCGCCGGAGACGACCACGCCGTCGGTCGCGATCTTCTCGCCAGGGCGGACGATGAACTCGTCGCCTGCCTGGAGATCCTCGACGGCGATCTTGACCTCGGCGCCGTCGCGCAGGACGGAGACCTCCTTCGCGCCGAGTTCGAGCAGGGCGCGGAGCGCCGCGCCCGCCTGCTTCTTGGAGCGCTTCTCGAAGTAGCGTCCGGCGAGGATGAACATCGTGACGCCCGCGCCGACTTCGAGGTAGATGTTCGCCGCGCCGTCGGAGGGCCCGATGGTGAGCTCGAAGGGGTGGGTCATGCCGGGCATCCCGGCGGTGCCGAAGAAGAGCGCGTACAGCGACCACAGGAAGGCGGCGCCGGTGCCCATCGAGATCAGCGTGTCCATGGTGGCCGTGCCGTGCTTCAGGTTCGCCCAGGCGGCCTTGTGGAAGGGCCACGCCCCCCACACGATCACCGGGGCGGCCAGCGCGAGCGAGGCCCACTGCCAGTAGGTGAACTGCAGCGCCGGGATCATCGCCATCGCGATCACCGGCACGGTGAGCACGATCGACCCGACCAGCCGGTGCCGCAGCGCGGTCAGTTCCGGGTCGGCCTCGTCCTCTGAGGCCTGCTCGGGCCGGGCCTTCCGCGGCTTCGGCAGGACGGCGGTGTAGCCGGTCTTCTCGACCTCGGCGATCAGCAGCGCCGGGTCGTAGCCCTGAGGGACGTTGACCTTCGCCTTCTCGGTGGCGTAGTTCACGGTCGCCGAGACGCCGTCGAGCTTGTTCAGCTTCTTCTCGATCCGGTTCGCGCAGGAGGCGCAGGTCATCCCGCCGATCTCCAGTTCGATGGCGGGCCCCAGCGGCGTCGAGGTCGGGCTCATGGGTCTCACCGTCCGCTCTCGTGGTCGTCCGCGTGGGTGTCGCTTCCCTCGACCCACGCGGTCACGACGCTCTCCGGGACGATCGCGTCGGCCAGCCAATAGGCTCCGCCGAAGGCCACCGCCAGTCCGAGCCCGTAGAGGGCGAGCCGCATGCCGGCCGTCATCTGACGCGCACCCCCGTCCTTCTCATCGATTCGATACCCCCACCGGGTATCTCTGACAAGCTCAACGGTATACCCCAGGTAGGTATTCCACAAGGCGTGGAGGATTGGTCCTGCCCGGATCAGAGGGCCGAGGCGGCCTCGGCGTCCACGACCAGCGTGATGTCGGGATGCAGGGTCAGCAGGGTGGCGGGGCGATCCTCGCCGATCGGGCCGTCGACCAGCCGCTTGACCATCTCCGCCTTGGCGGTTCCGTTGGCGATCACCAGCAGCTTGCGCACCGCCATGATGCTCTTGGGCCCCATGGTCACGTAGAAGTCGGGACGCCTGGCGACGTCGCCGCCCACCGAGCGGAGGATCCGCTCCGGCAGCCCCGGGACGGAGCGGATGTCCACCCGCGTGGTCAGGTCGCCGAAGGACGTGGTGCCGGGCAGGTTCCCGCAGAAGTGGCCGTCGTCGCCGATGCCCAGCAGCACCAGATCGAGGCCGCCGTCGGCTGCGAGCTCCTGGTCCCAGGTCTCGTAGTTCGTCTGGTCGAGCACGTGAATGCGTTCGCGGTCGATGTCGGCCGGGTCGAAGTAAAGCTCGTTCAGGTGGGTCATGGTGACCCCGAAACCGCCCTCCTGGCCGCGATAGGGAACCTCGTCGAAGTTGTAGTAGTGCACGTTGTCGAAGTACGGCTTGTCCTTGACCAGCGGCGCCATCAGCTCGTACACCCCCTTGGGCGTGGAGCCGGCCGTGATCGAGAGATTCACCCGGTGCTGGCTGTGCATCGCACCCAACAGGTGCTGGACGGCCACCGCGCTCATCTCTTGGTAGTCCTTCGTGACGATCAGCTTCACGCTCGTTCCTTTCGGGCGCCCTCGTGGCGTTCCCGACCATGGTGCCAGAGCCGGACGCCTCCGGCGCGGGTCAGCGGGAGAACAGGGAGGCCAGGAACCCGGACGGCTTGGTGGCCTCGTGGCCCGGGCACCACTGCGAGGCGGGAACGGACCGCTTCACCTGGTCGACATGGCGGCCGCAGCCGGCCCAGGTGGTCTTTCCGCAGGTGCGGCAGGTGACGGGTGAGCACATGGCGAGGTCCTCTCGTTCGGGTGTGGTGCTAGCTGGACGGGCTGATGAGGGCCGGGTCGCCGGGCTGGATCAGGTGCGCGCGGTCGGGGCCGAGCGCGGCGCGCAGGGTGAGCATCCCGCCGGAGAGCGTGGCCGAGTCGAAGCCGGCCGCCGCCAGCACCCGGTGGGCGAGGTAGGAGCGCATCCCCGACAGGCACATGACCCGGACCGGACGCCCGTCCGCCGCTTCGCGCACCTCCTCCAGCCGGTCGCGCACCTCGGTGTGGGGGATGTTGAGGGCGCCGGGCAGATGGCCGGCGGCGAACTCGTCCGCGCCCCGGCAGTCGAGGACGAGGGCGGAGGCCAGCACCTCGTCCACCTCCCAGGGGTGCCAGAGTGCGGTCGTCCGGGTGAGCACGTTGTCGCCGATCAGGCCGGCCATGGTGACCGGATCCTTGGCGTTGCCGTAGGGCGGCGAGTAGGCCAGGTCGAGGTCGACCAGTTCCGTGACGGTCAGGCGGCTGCGCAGCGCGGCGGCGAGCACGTCGATGCGCTTGTCGACGCCGTCCGCTCCGACCGCCTGGGCGCCGAGCAGCAGTCCGTCCGATGCGCGGAAGTGGACGACCAGATGGATCTTGGCGGCGCCCGGGAAGTAGCCGGCGTGCTGATTGGGATGCAGGTGCACCGTGTGGTGCGCGATGCCCTGCGCGACCAGGGTCGCTCGGTTGGCCCCGGTCAGCGCCGCGGTCAGTTCGCCCACGCGGACGATCGCGGTGCCCAGCGGCTGCGGGATCGGACGGGCGGCGCCGGGCCGCAGGATGTCGTCGGCGACCAGCCGTCCCGCCCGGTTCGCGGGGCCGGCCAGCGCGACCGGCCGGCGGAGCCCGGTGACCGCGTCGGTGCTCACGGTGGCGTCGCCGACCGCCCAGACGCCCGGCAGGTTCGTGCGGCCGTGCTCGTCGGTGACGATGGCGCCGCGCTCGCAGACGATCCCGGCGGCCTCGAAGACCGCGGTGTCGGGACGGACGCCGACCGACAGCACGATCAGGTCGGCCTCGATCCGGGTGCCGTCGGCCAGCGCGACGGTGTCGTGGTCGGCCCCTGGCTCGATCGCCGAGGCGGCCACCCGCTCGCGGACGTCGACGCCGAGCCGGCGCAGTTCGTCGGCCACCAGGCTCGCCAATTCGGGCTCGAGTGGCGGCAGCACGTGGTCGGCCAGTTCGACCGCGGTCACCCGCAGGCCGCGCCCGGCCAGCGCCTCCGCAGCCTCCAGGCCGATGAAGCCGGCGCCGAGCACCACGGCCCGCCGGGCGCCGTCCGTCACCAGGTCGTGCAGCGCGACCGCGTCGCCGACGGTGCGCAGGGTGTGGACCCTTGGCGAGTCGAGGCCGGGGATCGGCGGACGGACGGCCTGCGCCCCCGGGCTGAGCATGAGCGCGTCGTAGTGCAGCGTGTCGACGGCGTCCTCGGTGCGGACGGTGACCGTCCGGGCGTCCGGGTCGAGGCCGATCACGTCGTGCCGGATGCGCACGTCGAGGTTGAGCGTCGCCTTCAGGGAGGCGGGGGTCTGGACGAGCAGGTCGGCCTGGTCGGTGATCTCGCCGCCGACGTAGTAGGGCAGGCCGCAGTTGGCGAAGGAGACGTGATCGCCGCGGTCGAGCACGACGATCTCGGCGCGCTCGTCCAGCCGGCGGGCGCGGGCGGCGCAACTCATTCCGCCCGCGACGCCGCCCACCACGACGATCCGTTCCGGAGGCTGATGCGGGTCGATCTTGAGTTCAGGCATGGCTCGAATATACCCCCGGGGGTATAGGGCCGCGCAAGTCGGGCCCTTACGCTGGCCACTGAGGAGGCGCTCATGGCGGTGGACGGCGGCCAGACGGTGGTGGTGGACGGGCGCTCCGTCCGGCTCACCAACCTGGACAAGGTGCTCTACCCCGAGACGGGCACCACCAAGGCCGAGGTGATCTCGTACTACGCGCAGGTCGCCGAGGTGATGCTGCCGCTGCTGTGGCAGCGTCCGGTCACCCGGAAGCGCTGGCCGGACGGCGTCGGGGCCACTGCCGCCAGCCAGGTCTTCTTCGCCAAGGATCTGCCCCGGGGGACGCCGGAGTGGGTTCGCCGCTACTCGATCCAGCATTCGACGCGGGTCAACGAGTACCCGGTGGTGGACGATCTGGCCACGCTGACCTGGCTCGCGCAGCTGGCGGCGCTGGAGCTGCACGTGCCGCAGTGGCGGTTCGACGCGGACGGCAACCCGCTGCGGCCCGACCGGCTGGTGCTGGATCTCGACCCCGGCGAGGGGGTGTCGCTCGCCGAGTGCGCGGAGGTCGCCGGCTGGGTGCGGGAGGTGCTGACCGGGCTGGGGCACGAGCCGGTGCCGGTGACCTCGGGGAGCAAGGGGATCCATCTCTACGCGCCGCTGGACGGATCGCTGACCAGCGCGGAGGCCAGCGAGCTGGCGCGCCAGCTGGCGCTGGGCTTGCAGGCCGAGCACGCCGACCGGGTGACCGCCACCATGGAGCGGGTTGCGCGGCCCGGCAAGGTCTTCCTGGACTGGAGCCAGAACAACGGCGCCAAGACCACGATCTCGCCGTACTCGCTGCGCGGCCGGGAGCGTCCCTGGGTGGCGGCGCCGCGCACCTGGGCGGAGCTCGCCGACCCGGGGCTGCGGCAGCTGGAGCATCACGAGGTGGTGGAGCGGGTCGCCACCCTCGGCGACCCGATGGCCCACTTCGCCGGGCCGCCGGACCGGCTGGCCACGTACCGCAGCATGCGCGACCCCGCGAAGACTCCCGAGCCGGTGCCGAGCGCGCGTCCGTCCGGGGGCGCGGGGGAGCGGGCGCCGTCCTTCGTGATCCAGGAGCACCACGCCCGCCGGCTGCACTACGACTTCCGCCTCGAGCGCGACGGCGTGCTGGTGAGCTGGGCGGTGCCGAAGGGGCCGCCGACCGACCCGAAGGTGAACCACCTGGCGGTGCACACCGAGGATCATCCGCTGGAGTACGGCTCCTTCGAGGGCACCATCCCGGCAGGGGAGTACGGCGGCGGCGAGGTCACGATCTGGGACGCCGGCAGCTACGAACTCGAGAAGTGGCGGGAAGGCCGGGAGGTCATCGTCACCTTGCACGGCCGGCCCGGCGGCGGACTCGGCGGGCCGGCCCGGTTCGCCCTGATCCACACCGGACGGTCGGGCAAGGAAGCGCAGAACTGGCTGATCCACCGAATGGCGCTGGGCTCCGACCACGTTTTGACGGGGCCTCCCGCGGCGGCCGCCGCCGGCGAGGACCCGGAGCCGCCCGCCGAGGACGGCTTCCCGCGGCCCGTCCGCCCCATGCTCGCCACGCTGGCTGCAGCGTCCGGACTCGGCGACGAGCGCGACTGGGCGTTCGAGATGAAGTGGGACGGCGTCCGCATCATCGCCTACCTCGCCGACGGACGGGTCAAGCTGCTCAGCCGCCGCGGCCGCGACGACACCGCCGCCTACTTCGAGCTCGTGGAGCCGCTGGCCGGGCTGGACTGCGCAGAGGCGGTGCTGGACGGCGAGATCGTGGTGACGGACGCCGCCGGCGTGCCCCGGTTCTCGTTGCTGCAGCCCCGGATCAACCTGGCCAAACCGGCCGAGATCGCCGCTGCCGCCGCCCGCTATCCGGTGCAGCTGATGCTCTTCGACCTGCTGCGACTCGACGGCCGGTCGCTGATCCGGCAGCCCTACGAGGAGCGCCGGCGCCTGCTGGAGACGCTGGTGCCGCCGCAGCCCGGCGCCCGCGTCCAGGCGCCGCCGGTCTTCGAAGGAGACCTCTCGGCCGCCCTGCAGACCAGCCTCGCGCTCGAACTGGAAGGGGTGGTGGCCAAGCGGCACGGCTCGATCTACCAGCCCGGTCAGCGCGCGCACACCTGGCTGAAGATCAAGCACCGCCGCACCCAGGCCGTGGTGGTCGGCGGCTGGCGACCCGGCAAGGGCAACCGCGCCGGCGGGATCGGCTCCCTGCTGCTCGCCATCCCGGGTCCGGACGGGCTGCGCTACGCCGGACGCGCCGGCTCGGGGTTCACCACTCGCGGTCTGGCCGAGGCGGAGAGCAAACTGGCGCCTCTGGCGCGAGCGGGGTGTCCGCTGCTCGACGTCCCCGACGAGGACGCCCGCGACGCGCACTGGGTCGAGCCGACGCTGGTGGGCGAGGTGCACTACAGCGGCGTCACCGACTCCGGCCGGCTGTGGCATCCGGTGTGGCGCGGCTGGCGTCCCGATCTCGAACCTGGCGACGTGACCTGGGAGACCCCGGCGTGACCAGGCGGGTCAGCGGGTCTCGGAGCTTGGAGCGTCCTGGCGCCAGCCGTTGATCAGGGCGTGGAGGCCGCGGCTGAACTCCTCCTCCGGGGCGAATCCGTACCCCTCCGCGAGTGCTCGCAGCAGCGTCGGGTGGGTCTGCGGAGTCAGCGAGGTCAGCGCGGCGCCGACGTGTTCGGCGTGACCGCCGGTCAGGTCGCTGGTCTCGGCCAGCACCTTGCCGATCGTGAATCCGGAAAGGCAGTCGATCAACGGCATGGCGTCGCTGCCGGTGAGCCCCGCAGCCTCCAGTCGCTGCAGGATGGCCTCCACCAGACGGAACAGGGCCGGCGTGACCGAGGGCCGGGCGCCGAGGATGGCGACCGCCCGCGGGTGTTCCAGCAGGCGGTCGCGAAAGGCGGTGAAGACGCCGGCCAGCACCTCCTGCCAGCGCTCACCGGGCTTGGCAGGCGGCAGCCGGACGCCGTCCCACAGCAGCTCGACGATGCCGTCCAGCACGGCCGCCTTGTTGGGCAGGTGGTGGTAGACCGCCATCGGATCGACGTCCAGGGCGTGGCCCAGCCGGCGCATGGTGAGGCTCTCGGGGCCGTCGCTGTCGACGATCGCCAGCGCCTGCTCGACGATGTGCTCACGCGCCAGCGGAACCCGGTGGGTCGCCTTGCCGGTCATGCCCACACTGTGTCACACCCTGGGCGGGATCGAGGGCTGGCCGAAGAACAACTCGCGGTCACGGAAGACGACGATCGCGGCCACGATCAGCAGCAGCGCGGTCTGGATCAGCTTGGTGTCCTCGTGGGTCATGAACGCCTCGTTGACCACGTTCGCGGTGGCGTGGAAGAGCACGGTGATCAGGATGCTGCGTCCGGTCCGGAAGTACAGCCAGTTCATGATCAGCACGAAGGCGATCATCGATAGCGGGAAGTTGAGGGTGTGCAGCCACCCGGTCTCGACGACCTCTTGGTGGTAGTAGCCGTTGATGAACGCCAGCGGCAGATGCCACAGCGCCCAGATCACCGTGAAGAGCATGGACGCGGAGAACACCCGCATCCGCGCGACGAGGGCGTCGGTCCCGTAGCTGTGCCAGGCGACCTCTTCGAAGAGGGCCGCGCCGAGCAGGGTGACCCACACCGGCAGCAGCCCGGCCGAGAAGGTGAAGCCGCCGCGCAACAGGAACTGTTCGGGGCTGTAGCCGAAGAGCAGCGAGATCGCCTGGGCGGCCAGCAGGCTGCCGAGCAGCAGAAGCAGGGCGCCGGCCACGAATCCCCACCGGATGCCCCGCGGCCACACCAGGCGGCGCCGGATGTCCGCCTTCAACGCTGGCCTGTTGCGCACCATCCACACCACGACGAAGACCGGAGCGATCAGACCGGCCAGGCCGAGTGCCGCCGTCCACCACTGCACGGCGGGAGCCTGCTCGGGCAGGTTGCTGAGGTACGCCGCCGCGAACCAGAACGCCCAGGGGATGGCGGTGGCGAGCACGAAGAACAGCACCGGCCGGTCGTACTGGCTCGATACCGGATCGATCGGCCGGCCGGCCGTCCGCTTCGGTCGCTGGAGGTCGGTAGTCGGCGTCGTGGCTTGATCGGTCATCTCGATTTCCTCTACGTTGTAGAACATCTCTACACCGTAGAATCGATGGTGGACTGGGATCAACCTGCGGATGCCCTGAGAGATCCCTGGAGTCAGTTCGGCGGCAACTCAGGGTTGCGTGCTCCAGCCAGGTCGACGTCGAGTGGGGAGCGAGGCGACCGGTCCGCTATGGTGGTCTGCGCGCGGATGTAGCTCAATGGTAGAGCCCCAGTCTTCCAAACTGGCTACGCGGGTTCGATTCCCGTCATCCGCTCTCAGCGGCCCTTCACGGTATCGCCATACCGCAGTATGGTGGGTCTATGGCGACCAAGAAGATCACGATCACGCTCCCCGAGGAGTTGGTGGCGGCGGCGCGTGGGCTGACCGACAATCTGTCGGGGTATGCCGCCGAAGCGCTCGCCACGCAGATCCGGCACGACTTGCTGAGTCAGGAACTGGCGCGCTACGAGCGGGAACACGGTCCTATCGATCCCGCGGCCATCGCGGCGGCGGAGGCCGAGATGTACGGGGATCCCGATCAGGCGGCTGTGGCGTGACGTTGAAGGGCGGCACGGTCGTCCTGGACTCCCAAGGGCTGTCGGGCTGGCT
Source organism: uncultured Propionibacteriaceae bacterium (assembly GCA_964563205.1). Taxonomy (GTDB): domain Bacteria; phylum Actinomycetota; class Actinomycetes; order Propionibacteriales; family Propionibacteriaceae; genus Propionicimonas. The sequence continues at coordinate 29,748 of CAZLWS010000017.1, forward strand.
CGGCCATGATGCCCGGGTCGTCACGCTGCTCGCTGCCGCCAGCGCCAACCGGACGGCGGTGGTGACCTCGGCGCTGACCCTTCTGGAGGTGTCCCACAAGCGGACGGATCGGCGCCGGTTGGATTGGCTGTTGTCCCAGGTTCGGGTCGAGCCGGTGACGGAGCGGTCGGCCCGGGCAGCTTCAGACCTGCTGATCTCGGCTGGCCTGCACGGCCATGCGCACGCGATCGACGCGGTGGTGGCCGAACTTGCATCCCGTCAGCCTCGGCCGGTCGTTCTGTTGACCTCCGACCCCGGCGACCTCGGTCATCTGTGCGAGCCACACGTCCGCGTGCTCCGGGTCTAGGGCGTTCCCATGTGGTTGCTGTACGCGGCCGGGTCGGCCTTCTTCGCGGGGGTCACGGCGATCCTGGCGAAGGCCGGGATCCGGCACACGCCGTCCAACCTCGCTACGGCGTTGCGGACGATCGTGGTGCTCGCGTTCGCGTGGCTGATGGTCTTCGTGGTCGGCTCCCAGGCCGGGCTGGCCAGCCTGGACGGGCGGACGCTGCTGTTCCTCACGCTGTCGGGTTTGGCGACCGGGGCCTCCTGGCTGTGCTACTTCCGGGCGCTGCAGCTGGGTGAGGTCAACAAGGTCGCCGCGGTCGACAAGTCGGGCATCGTGCTCACCGTGCTCTTCGCGATCGTCCTGCTGGGGGAGACCGAGAGCCTGTGGTTCCGGCTCTCGGGCATTGCGCTGGTCATGGTGGGCACCTGGCTGATGGTCGAGCGGGCCGACTGGAGCTCCGGCCTGCGGGGACGGTGGCTGCTGTACGCCATCGGCTCGGCCGTCTTCGCGGCGCTCACCGCGATTTTCGGCAAGGTCGGGATCGTGGAGGTGGAGTCGAACCTGGGCACTGCCATCCGGACGGTCGTGGTGCTGGTGATGGCGTGGGTGGTCGTCTTCGCCACCGGCGAGCAGCACCGGCTGCGCGGCATACCGCACCGGGACCTGGTGTACATCGGGCTGTCAGGGGTCGCCACCGGCGCCTCCTGGCTGTGTTACTGGCGGGCCATGCAGGAGGGTCCGGCCAGCCTGGTCGCCCCCATCGACAAGCTCAGCATCCTGGTCACCGTGGTCTTCGCCTGGCTCGTCTTCGGGGAGCGGCTCCACGCTCGGGCGCTGATCGGGCTGGGCCTCATCGTGGCCGGCACGCTCGCCATGCTGCTCTGACGAGGTCAGCCACGCGCTCGCCGAGGGATCAAGCGGGCCGAGTTGAGGATGAACGCCGACTCACTGCCGACGTGGACGAGGGCGGCGGTCAGCGGCCCGAGCACCCCGAACGCCGCCAGTGCCATGCCGATCAGATCGATCGCGATCGTGCCGGCGAAGTTGGTGAACACGATCCGCCTGGCCCGGCGGGCGGTCCGGATCGTGTCGACGAGGTCGGTCAGGCTGGAGCTGATCAGCACCACGTCCGCGCTCTCGCGAGCGATGTGGGTGCCGGTGCCCATGGCGATCCCCACGTCCGCGCGGGCGAGCGCCGGGGCGTCGTTGACGCCGTCGCCGACCATGGCCAGCC
>CAZLWS010000018.1:0-29862 GCA_964563205.1 uncultured Propionibacteriaceae bacterium
AGCGCGTCGGCGAGTTCAGCGTTGACCACAATCTGGGGACCGTTCTCATCTCGGCGGGTGACCTGCTCCCACCGCCCGTCCTTGACCCAGAAGACGTGCGGGCTGACCGGCCCTGCTCCGTCTTCGTAGCCGCCCATGGCGAAGGCGAAGAGGTTCTGAAGCGCCAGCGCGGCGTCCGGACCGTCGACGACCCGGAAGGCCACCTGATGCCGGAACGGGAGCGCGACCAGAACCCCCTGGTCAAGGTCTGCCTGACCGACCATCGACAGCAGTTCGGGCAGGAAGATCGCCATGGACGCGGTGTAGAAGCTCTCGCCGAGGAGAACGTGGAACTGGCCCCCTTCCCGACCACTGAGGACTTCATGCTCACGAGGTTCGCTACGCATCATGCGCCAGAGATTCCCGCGCGCCACGGCCCGCCACTCGTCAAGGTCGCCGCGGGCGGCAAGATCACTCTCCGGCGGCGTGATCACTGTCTCGGGGAAGTCCAGGACGAGCACCTGGCGCAGGTCCCCGCACAGCGTCGGAGCCGAAGGGAACCAGGCCGGGTCTGGCAGCGATGCTTCCTCGACGATGCGCAACGCCAGCTGCTCACGCAGCTGGTCGTCTGACAGCGCCTTCAGCGACGGCGCCGGAGCGGCAAGGCGTCCAACATGGTCGTCGACCAGCTTCGGCCATTGGCGCTGGGGAGCGTCGGCGACCAGAACCGCGAGGTTCCACAGGCCGAAGACACCGCCGTCCGCGTCCCTGACATGATCGGAGTGGACCGTGACTTCACGGCCGACCCGCGCCCACGCCACCCGAACCAACTCGCGCAGGTGCTGCGCCTGCGCCAGGCTCAACGGCAACTCCGGATCCCGAGCCGTCTCGGATTCCCGTCCCCGGAACCACCCCATGCCCACGGAGCCTACAGAACCCGGGTCACAGCCGACTCCTCACGGGTTGATTGACAGTCATAGCAGTGTTCGCGTGTTGTTCTCCGCCCGGTTTAGGACGCCGCCTCGGCGGTTCGAGTTCCGGAGTTCTGTGACGCTGACTCCGGTACGAGGCGCTGCGCAATCTCTCTGGAGCAGCCAAGCAAACTAGACTCTGGTCATGACCGAGGCGCGAGAAGAGCTCATCCATCTCATCGATGAGCTTCCCGAGGAGAAGGTGGGCACCCTGCTCGCCACCGCACGCGTCCTCGTTGCCGCCAACCCGACGCGCGATCGTCAGTGGCCCCCCGCGTTCTTCGGCAGCATCAAGCACGCCTCGAACGGTCGTACCGACAATGCTGCTCGCGTGGATGAGTTCCTCGCTGAGTCCGGGTTCGGCGAGGACTTCCGCGGATGATCCTGGTGGACTCCGGTCCGCTCATCGCTGTGTCCATGAAGGAGGACCGCGACCACCGACGTTGCGTCGACCTCTTCGCGGCCCTCCACCTCAACTCCGAGAAACTTCTCGTCCCCCAGACCGTGATCGCCGAGGTCGCCTACATCATCCAGAAGCTCAGCGGAACCGATCAGGAGTTACTGTTCCTGCAATCGATCGCTGACGGAGACCTCACTGTGGTCGACCTCATCGCCGAAGACCTTCCACGGGTCATTGAACTGGTCAGCACCTACCGCGATTTCCCGCTCGGCACGACGGACGCCTCCGTCATCGCCATCGCCGAACGCCTCAACATCACTGAGATCGCCACGCTCGACCACCGACACTTTCCCAACGTGCGGCCGAGACACACCGACTACCTCACCCTGCTTCCCTGACAGGGCATAGAACCCGGCCCCCCCCCCAAGGTGTCTAGACCCATGGCAGGGAGCCTAGATCCGCGGGACCTTGCTTAATGAGTTCGACCAGTTCCTCCTCCGAGCTGGCCTCCCTCCCCAGGCGTCTACCCCCACGTTGATCTGACGGGCGCGCTGCCGCCAGGAGCCGTGGACGTGGCCACACAGCAGCCAGCCACCTTCGTCGACGGGTCTCCACTCAGCGAACTTGTCGCCGACCAGCCGCCCGTGCCGGTCCTCGCGGCCGGCTCTCGACGGATCTGGGTAGGGGAAGTGCGAAACCTGGACCTCGGTTCCGTCCACCAGCGTGAGGCGGGTGTTGGTCAGCACGAGGTCAGCCAGTTGGCACTTCTCCCGGTAGACCTCGATGAACCGTTCCGCGCGCTCCCCGTGATACGGGTGGAGGCGGTCGTGGTTGCCGGCCACGAGGGTCACCGGAACTCCGACCATCGCCAGGAACGGCAGGGTGGCGTTCAGGTAGCCCAGCGCAATGTCACCGAGGTGCCAGAGTTCGTCCCCGGCGGAGAGCGGAGCCGCCAGCCGCTCGACCAGGCCGACATTCATCTGGTGGGTTTCGTCCCACGGACGATTGGGCTCGAACTTGAGGATGTTGGCGTGCCCGAAATGGGTGTCGGACGTGAACCAGCGCATCGCTGCTAACCCTCCTCTCGATCGTGTGGCTCGGGGTGAAGCGGGCCGATCAGGGTATCGAATGCGTGACTCTGGCACCACGGGGCCCCAGGGAGACGAACCGGGAGGAAGCCCTGAGCGCCGACGCGTCAGCTGCTCGACTACAGGATCTGACCGTAACCGACAGCCCGATCGCCGTACCAGACATCGAACTCGGTTCCCGAGCGCACATGGCTCACGTCTTGGGCGAGCAAGAAGAAGGTCAAGACTGCCACGACATCGGCGTCTCCTGGTGAAAGCGACTGCCGGCCATCCTGAGGGGCAATGAGCATCCACAGGGTGTCAGCCGCTGTCCCGCGCGCCCTGTGGAAGAACGAGGCCACCGGACAGTCGAACGCAGCCTTGATGCCTCCCTCGCTGGTCGGCTTCATTGTCAGAACAGCGCGAAAGGTTCGATCGGGTCCAGAGCCGTATCTCATGGCCATATGACCATTGTCGCTAGACGACCTCGACGCGCTGGAAGTCCTTGACCCTCGGGGTCAGTTTCAGCAAACCGGAGAATCACAGACAGCTACCCGATAGCGTGCCGACTGCAGGGCGCGACACGTAGGAGCGGCGGGATGGACTGGGGCTTGATGCTCTCGACGTTAACGGCCGCGTTCGTCCCCGTCCTTCCGCAGTTCCTCGGCATTGTGGCCTTCCTGGTTCTGCTCACCTGCCCGGTCCCCGGCCGCGGGCCTCGGTTCCTCCAGCGCCGCGATCCGTGGCGCAGATTCAAGTACCAGGCGCGGCGCACCGTCATGGCTCGCGCGGGCAACCGGTGCGAAGGCGCGGCCTTCCTGGCGTGGGGACGCTGCGGGGACGAGGCGACCGAAGCCGATCACGTCTACCCGTGGTCGCGCGGCGGGCCGACAATCGTCAGCAATGGCCAGGCACTGTGCAGCGGCCACAACCGGAGCAAGGCGGCGATGAGACCGGCGTGGTGGTACCTGCTGTCGCTGGAACGGCGCCGCCGATCGTACTTTCCGCCGGACGCTGACGTGAAGGTCAGCGCCTCGATGAGCGCAGCAGACCTCCAAGCGCGCGATCGCACGAATCAGCGCCGAACGAGTCCACAGGAATAGCACTCTGACTCTGACCGTGTAGGCATCCCGTCCGCGAGCCAGCTCCATCTGGTGCCGATCACGGAAGCAACGATCCGGGCAACAGGTGGGCTGCGGTGCGATGGCACGTGGCTCATTGCCCCTCCTCCGTGGCGCTGACCACGGACAGCAAGTGTCAGAGCCTCTGCCTACGGTTGTTCGTATGACGACCACACTCCCCAGCGATGTCACGAGTAATCCTTTTTGGTATACTTTTGACATGGCTGAAATGGTGACCTACCTGGAGCAACTCCGCGAGATCGCTCTGGATCAGCATGGCTTTGTCACCGCGGCCCAAGCCGTCGCCGCCGGGATCCCGAAGACGGAACTTCCCAGGCTGGCCGCCCGACGCCGCATCGAGCGGGTCGCACATGGCGTCTACCGGATACCGCAGGTGCCCGAGACTCTGTACGACAACTGGGCGCTGGCGGTGCTCTGGACCGGCGCAGCGGAGGCGTGCCTGTCGCACGAGACTGCCCTTGCCGCGTGGGACGTGAGCGACGTCAACCCCGACCGCATCCACCTCACCGTTGCCCGGGACCGACGGCTGCGACGGGCCGGCGGCCAGCGCTACGTGCTCCACCATCAGGATCTCACCCCCGGCCAGCGCACCTGGTGGGAAGGCATCCCCATCACCGACCTGCCAACGACCATCGCCGACTGCATCAAGACAGGCACTCCCACCTACCTCCTCCGGCAAGCGATCAACCGAGGCGGACGCATGAGCCTGCTGCCGGCGGCTGACCGCGACCGCCTGACGGACCTCCTGGAGGAACGCGATGGGCGAGCCTGAGGCGACCGAAGCCGATCACGTCTACCCCTGGTCGCGCGGCGGGCCGACAATCGTCAGCAACGGCCAGGCACTGTGCAGCGGCCACAACCGGAGCAAGGCGGCGATGAGACCGGCGTGGTGGTACCTGCTGTCGCTGGAGCGACGCCGCCGGACATACTTCCCGCCGGACGCTGACGTGAAGGTCAGCGCCTCGATGAGCGCAGCGGACCTCGAAGCGCGCGGTCAAGTGAACCAGCGTCGAGCGACTCCACCGGCGTAGAGGCACCTCAGGCCAGGCCGAGGTACTCCTCTAGGGTGAGTTTGGAGTTGGCTTTGAACTTCTTGGAGTGCTTCACGCCGATGTGGCGGAAGTGCCAGGGCTCGTAGGCGTAGCCGGTGATCTTCTCCTTGTCGGGCGGGTAGCGCAGGATGAAGCCGTACTCGCGGGCGTGTTTCCACAGCCACTTGCCGGTCTTGGTCCGGCGCACCGCGAGGCCCCAGGTGACGCCGTCCCAGAGGTCGACGGCCAGGCCGGTCTGGTGCTCGCTCTTGCCGGGCTCGGCGTTGTAGCGGCGGGCGAGCTTCTCGTCGCCGTACTCGACGATCTTCTTCTTGAGCAGCTTGTCCTGCTCGGCGTAGGAGCGGTACGCGCTGTACACCTTGACCTTGACGCCGTCGGCCTTCGCGGCGACGGTCATCTTCTTGAGCGCAGCCGCGACCTCCTTCTCCAGGCCGTGGGTGGACGGGTTGCGCCGCCGGTACCGCTTCGAGATCGGGTGCTTCTTCGACACCACGGGGATGCCGTTGACGAGGTAGGGCTGGTCGAGTTCCGACCCTTTGCGCCTGTCCTTGGCCGGCTTGGCGGGTTTGGCCGGTTTGGTGGCGGACGGCGTGGGGCTCGGGGTCGCGCTCGCCGTCGGCGTTGGGACGGCGGTCGGGGTCGGCGTGGTCGGGGACGGAAAGGTCGCGGTCGGGGACGGGGAGGTCGTCGTCGGTGAGGATTCAGCCACCGACGGAGCGGGCGACGCACTTCCGGCCGGCGTAGGGAGCGGAGACTCCACGGCGCAGCCAGCAAGCAGAGCGGACGCTCCGACCAGCACCGCCCGTCGCGTCACCACCTTTTCCATCGCTCGATCCTAGCCGCGGCAGATGAGCCGGAGTCGGGACGACCGACCCCGGCTCACCGGTACCGCGTGGGCGTCAACTCCCCCATCGTCGGGACGTAGGGACGGATCGACAGCACCATGCCGGCCTCCTGAGGCGTCCGGTCGGCCTTGCGGCTGTTGCACTCCAGGCAGGCCGCGACGCAGTTCAGCCAGCTCGTCCGGCCGCCGCGGGAGCGGGGCAGGATGTGGTCGAAGGTCGTGCCCGTCCGGCCGCAGTAGGCACAGATGTAGCGGTCGCGGCGCAGGATGTTGCTCCGGCTGCACACCAGATGCCCGGTCGCCTCGTACACCCACTTGGTGTAGATCCAGCGATCGAGCTCCACCGACCGGGGTCTGGGGTAGGGGCCGAAGGTCTCGCCCGGCACCGCCTCGTGCACCCGCGCCACCCGCCGGTGCAGCATGCCGATGGCGTGCCGCAGCGTCACCTTGCCGAGCACCTGCTGCCCGCCGGCGTTCAGGATCACTACCTGGCTCATGTCCAACCCTCCTTCCCGGGTCGTGGTTGCCGCGCACCGACCAGGGATCGAACCTGGGACCTTCTCCTTCGGAGGGAGACGCTCTTTCCGCTGAGCTACAGGTGCAGTGTGTGGATTGATGTAGTTATGGCTGCCGAAACGACAGGAGCCGCCCAGCCCGGATCTACCGGTGGGCGGCTCTGGTCGGTCCACGTTCGATGTGGCTACGTCAGGAGCGCCCCATGGCTGATCCGGCTGCCCGGCTTGTCGGTGTCGAAGGACGATTCGCACGCGAGGGCATGGCAGGCCGGCGCGACGAGCAGTCGCTCGTACGTTTCCACGCCCTGCGTGCTCACCACGTGAGTTCCCTTCGGTCCATGTGCCGGCCGGTGGCCAGCCGAGTAGTCTCCGGCAGGACAGCCCGTCGTGTCAAACGGGCCGCTGCCCCGTCAGAGTCCGTAGGACCGGCTGTAGCCGGTGTCCAGGTCGGTCAGCCGCACCTCGACGATGCCGCTGGGATCGATGGTGTAGCACTCCTCGATCAGCGAGCCCTCAGAGCGGCGTTCGACGGGGACGCCGGCCAGCGAGTCCCGTCCCTGCAGCGCCGGGTCGAAGCCGAACAGCACCTCGGCGAACGGGACGAGGTCGCCGCGCGGCTCGCCGACTGCATCGACGCCGCTGTACTCGACGTAGCGGAACCAGCCCAGGTTGTGGGCGGCTCGGTAGCGGCGGATCACGGTGGACACCCCGGACGCCGGCAGCGCCTCGTCCCGGGAGAAGATCTGGTCGAAGCCGATCGCCCGGCCCGACTCCCGCTCCCGGAAGACGCCGAAGCCCCGCCAAAGGCGGTCCGACAAGGTGAAACCCGAGTCTGGGTCGGCGGCGATCGCCAGCCCGATGGCGGTGGACGCGGCGGGGTACGGCGAGCGGTGCACCCGGCGTCCGAACCGCTGGCGGAGCAGGCGGGGCACCAGCGGAAGCCCGGCGCCGCCGCCGACCAGGTAGATCCCGGCCACGGACGGCAGCGAGTCGTCGAGTCCGCCGACCAGCGGCGCCATGGCCTCCAGCGACTGCTCCACCAGCGGAGTCGCCGCCGTGTAAAAGTCGTCCACCGCGACGATGACCGGGTCGCCGGCGACGTCGAGCACCACCCGGCGGGTCTGCGGGGCGATCCGCTCCTTGGCGTCGCGGCAGTCGTCGACGAGGGTGTCGAGCTCGCCCGGCGCCATCGAGCCGGCCCGGCGTCCGGCAGCCTGCAGCGCGAGATCGGCCAGGACGAGGTCGAAGTCGTCCCCGCCCAGCCGGTTCACGCCGACCGAGCCGAGCACCTCGTGGCTGGCGCCGTCCGCCTCGACCAGGGAGGCGTCGAAGGTGCCGCCGCCCAGGTCGTACACGACGACCTGGGTGCGCCGCGAGGAGAAGCTGCGCGGCTGGCGGTGGGTGTACTCGAAGCCGGCTGCGGACGGCTCGTTGAGCAGGCCGAGCACCTCGATGCCGGCCCGCCGGAACGCCTCCAGGGTCATGAACCGCTGGGCGCCGTGGGCGTGGGCCGGGACGGAGATGACCGCGCGGACCTCATCGTCGGGAAGCGCCTGCCGCAGCGCGGTCAGGTGGCCGGTCAGCAGGTCGAGCAGGGGCAGCCGCCGTCCGCCGATCTCGACCTGGGTCTGCGGGTTGGCGGTCGGCTCCCCCAGCAGCCGCTTGAACGACCGCAGCACGGGCGCGCCGTTCCGCGCGGCGGCCGCGGCCTCGAAGCCGAAGACCAGCCGGTCGCCGACCAGGCCTGTGACGGAGGGGAAGTGCTCGCGGCGGTCCCCCTCAGCGTCACCGAAGGTGACGACCGGGTAGTTCCCCCGGTCCACCTGAGCGACGATCGTGCGAGTAGTTCCGAAGTCGATCCCGTAGAGCATTGCTTGACCGTAACCACATCCCCGGCGCCGGCCGCGCAGGTCTTGCCAACCGCGAACCGGAGGCGTGCCGGCGCCGCATGGTGTAGGCGCCGCCCATGACGGCAGACTCACCGCGCCGACTGACCTCGGCGTCCAGGCCGCCCGACGGCGGTCAGCCCTGGACGATGGCGCGGAGCGTCTCCGCGGGCAGCTTCGGCGTCCGGTCGGCGTAGACGAGCCCGTTGGTCTCCTGGCCGGTGTCGGCCAGCTGCGTGTAGCACCAGCCGGCCAAGACCGAGCTGGAACGCAGCGCGTCGAAAGCAGCCCTGAGCTGGCCCTCAAGCTGATCGGCGCTGGACACCACCCGGTATCCCCAGTCTCCGGTGGACGGATCGGCCATGCTGATGCCGCCGAACTCGCTGACCACCACCGGAGCTCGGCGAACGTCGGCCTCTGGCAGCAGGAGCAGTCGCCGCGCTCCCGGCCCCGGCCCGGAGAGCAGCTTCTCGACGGCAGCGCCATCGGCGTAGTCGGCGGCCAGCCTGGCCGGATCCCGGTAGTCGTGGATGGTGAGCAGATCGGATTCGGCATGCTCCCAGCCGTCGTTGGAGACCACGAGCCGGCTGCCGTCGACCGACTTCGTCAGGTGGTAGAGGGCTTGCAGCAGCTGTCGCTGGGCTGGGTCGGCCTCGGCGTGCTGGGCGCCCCAGCTCTCGTTCATGGGCACCCACACCACGATGCTCGGGTGGGACCAGTCACGGCGGATCGCCTCCAGCCATTCCTGCGCGAGGCGCTGGACCGTCGTGGCCGAGAATTCCAGCGCGCTGGGCAACTCGGCCCAGACCAGGAGACCGAGCCGATCGGCCCAGTAGAGCAGGCGGGGATCCTCGATCTTCTGGTGGAGCCGCGCGGTGGTGAAGCCGAGTTCCTTGATCAACTCGACCTCGGCGCGCAGCGCGTCGGCGCTGGGCGCCGCGAGGTGGGACTGCGGCCAGTAGCCCTGGGAGAGCACCCCTCGGATCGGGTAGGGCCGTCCGTTGAGCAGGAAGGCCCCGCCCCCGGTGGCGACGCTGCGAATGCCGAGGTAGGAAGTCACCACGTCCAGCTCGCCTCCGCCCGCGACCGAGACCGTCGCGTCGACCAGGTGGGGGTGCTCGGGCGACCAGCAGATCGCGTCGAGGTCCTGGCCGTTGGCCAGCCGGGGCACTGGAATGGCCACCGTCCCGCGCGGACGAGCAGCCGTCACGCGGACCTCGGCGATCGGCGCGCCGGCCAGCGACAGCGCCACCTCGATGCTGGCGCCCGGCGCGGGCGGCTCGGCCAGTTCGTAGTCCAGGTCGACCCGGGCGGCGGCGACGTCGCTGCGCCAGCGCAGCCGCGTCAGGTGCTGCTCCGGCACCGACTCCAGCCACACCGGCTGCCAGATCCCGCTGGTGCGGTGGTACCAGATCACGTGCGGCTCGGGCTGCCAGTCCTGCTTGCCGCGTGGCTGCTCGAGGTCGAGCGGATCGTCCTCGACCCGCACCACGACCTCCAGCGGCTCTCCGGCGAACCGGGTCAGTTCGACGGTGAACGGAGTGTGGCCGCCCTCATGGCCGCCCGCGTGGCCGCCGTTGACCCAGACCTGCGCACGGTAGTCCACCGCGCCGAAGTGGAGCAGCAGCCTCCGTCCGGGGACGAAGCCCGCGGCCTCGACCTCCGCCGCGGTGATCCTGCGGCGGTACCAGAGCACCGGGTGGTAGCCCGGATCTGCGATGCCGGAGGCCTCGGACTCGGGCGGGAACGGCACCTGGATCGTCCGTGCCCGCCAGGGCTCGGACCGCAGCCGAGGTTCGACCGGCTCGTCCCAGCTGCCGTAGTCGAACTGCCACGGACCGCTGAGATCGGCCCAGTGTCGGCGGACGAGCTGCGGACGGGGGTGCCGTCCGTCCTGGCCGGAGGCCACGCCGGCTGGGAGGTCCGGGTCACGGGATTCCACCATGCCCGGATGGTAGCCAAGTTACTCAGCGCTGTAAATCGGAACCGGGGTGCTGTCGCGCTCGGCGATCCGGTAGCCGGCCAAGCGATGCCGCCCGATACCGCGGTAGCCGGCCATCCGTTCCTGCAGCAGGTCGAGCGCGATGGCCGCGATCGCCGCCTTGTCCGGCGCCACGCTGGTCAGGCCGGGGGTGCTGCAGCGCGCCAGGGTGGTGTCGTCCCAGCCGAGCACGGCGACATCCTCCGGCACCCGTCGCCCGGCTGCGCTGAGAGCCTGCAGGGCGCCCATCGCGAAGGTGTCGTCACGGCAGAAGACCGCGTCGATCTCCACCCCCTCGGCGAGCGCCCGCTCCAGCGCGCCGGCGGCGTTCTCGATCGCCCAGCCCTCGCTGCGCAGCACCAGCGCCGGATCGGGCCGAACGCCGGCTCCGACCAACGCCTCCTGGTACCCCTGCAGCCGCAATTGGGTGGAGCCGGTGATGTCGTCGCGGATGGTGGCCAGGAAGGCGATGCGCCGGCGACCCCGCTCGAGCAGCAGGCTGACGCCGGCGCGCGCGGCCTCGACGTTGTCCACCATGACATGGTCGGTCGTGAGCGGGCTGGCGGCCTCCCCCAGCAGCACCAGCGGGGTGTCGGGCTGCAGCCGCGCGATCTCCAGGGTGTCGATCATCACGGGGTGGAAGATGACGCCGTCCACCAGCCCTTGCTCGCGGTCCTGCAACACCGCGCGCTCGAGTTCGATGCTGTTCGCGGTCTGTTCGATCAGCACCCGGTAGCCGCGCCGGGCCGCCTCCTCCCCCACCCACCGGGCGAGTTCGGCGAAGTAGGGCTGGTCGACCCAGGGGATCGCCAGCGCGAGCATTCCAGTGCGGCCGGTCACCAGCCGGCGGGCGGTCAGGTTGGGGCGATAGCCCAGCTCCTCGATGGCGGCCTGCACCCGGGCGCGCAGTTCCGGTGAGACGTGCGGGTAGTCGTGGACGACATTCGACACCGTCTTGCTGGAGACCCCCGCGCGCGCCGCAACGTCAGCCAACCGCACCCGACCACCGGTCCGACCCCGCGCCATGGCGGAAGACTACACGCCAACCGGGCTCGCTTGCCTCTTGAATTTACAGCGCTGTACAGATAGCGTCGACACCACAGACGCACATGTTGTCGCCAGAGGCAGGCGCCAACAGATCTTCAACCGACATGACGGACGCGACGCAGCGACCAGCAGAAGAGAAGGAGTTGCATGATGAGGAAACCCACCAGACTGGCAGCCGCGCTGGCGGCCGCCGTTGCGCTCGCCCTCGTCGGCGGTTGCGGCAACGGCGGCGCCACCACGCCCACGGCCGACCCGGGCGGCTCGGCCAGCGGGGAGCCCAGCGCGCCGGCCGGCGGCGCGATCACCTTCATGGGCTGGGGCTCTCCCCAGGAGGTGTCGGTGTTCGAACAGCTGATAGCCAAGTACGAGGCCGCCTACCCCGGCATGAAGGTCGACTACATCAACGTGCCGGCCGCGGACTTCAACACCAAGCTGCAGACCATGATCGCCAGCAAGCAGATCCCGGATGTCTTCTACCTGACGCCCGAGAACGTGATGCCCTTCGCCTCCGCCGGACTGCTGGACGACCTGAGCGGCTACGTGGAGAACAACGACCTGTTCCAGGCCGACAACGTGTGGGCCAAGGCGATCGACATGTACCGCTACGACGGCACCGCGCCGGGCGTCGGCGCGGTCTACGGGCTGCCGAAGGACATCGGCCCGTTCGCGCTCGCGTACAACAAGGACCTCTTCAAAGCCGCTGGGATACCGGATCCGGATCCGGACGTGCCGTGGACCTGGGACGAGTTCGTCGCCAACGCCAAGAAGCTGACTAGCGGCGAGGGTGAGGCGAAGACCTACGGCACCGCGCCCTACTCGCTGGAGTCTGCGGTGTGGTCCAACGGCGCGGACTGGCTGAACGCCGACCACACCCAGGTCACCGTGACCGATCCGAAGTTCGTCGAGGCCATGCAGTGGGCCGCCGACCTGATCCTGAAGGAGAAGGTCGCCCCCTCCAACGAGGAGGAGAGCTCGCTGGGCAGCTTCCAGCGGTTCATCGACGGCAAGATCGGCATGATGGGGATCGGGCCCTGGAGCCAGGGCCAGTTCTGGGAGGAAGTGAAGTTCAACTGGGACCTGATGCCCTGGCCGGTGCCCAACGCCGGCGACAAGCCGGCTGTCTGGTACGGCGGTATCGGCTTCGCGGTGGCCAACTCCAGCCAGAACAAGGAGGCCGCCGCCAACCTGGCCGCCTTCCTGGCCTTCGACGAGGACGCCCAGCGGACCAACTTCGAGCTGGGCCAGGCCGTCCCGAACCTGATCGACATGGCCAAGGACGAGTACCTGACGATGGACAAGCCGCCGGCCAACAAGCAGGAGTTCATCGACGTCATCGAGGACTACGGCCGCCGGGCCACCCAGACCTACACCTTCAACAGCGAGTGGTTCACCGAGTTCAACGCCAACGCCGCCAGCGTCTGGCTGGGTGAGCAGACCGCCGCGGAGTACACCGCCGAGGTGGCTCCCGCCATGCAGGAGATGCTCGACCAGGGCATCGCCGAACAGAACAGCTGACCCCCTACGGTGGGTGCGTGCAGCGGCGGCACGCACCCACCGTCCGCTGCCCGACCGGAAGCGAGGACCGACCCGATGAAACGCTCCGAACACCGCTGGGGCTACCTGATGGTCGCGCCGGCAGTCCTGCAGTTCCTGGCCTTCGCCATGATCCCCACCGCGATCGCCGTCTACGCCGCCTTCACCAACTGGAACGTGCTGAAGGGCACCCGCGACTTCGTCGGACTGGCCAACTTCGCCGCGTTTCTGCAGGACCCGCGCTTCTGGACGGCCTTCGGCAACACCCTCTACATGCTGCTGCCGATCCCGTTCTACCTGGCGCTCGGCCTGCTGTTCGCGCTCGGCTGCCACCGGAACACCCCGGGCAACAAGGTCTTCCGGATCCTGTTCTACCTGCCCTACATCTCGTCGATCGTCGCCCTGGTGGTGATGTGGAAGTGGTTGTTCAACTACGAGTACGGCCTGGTCAATCAGGCACTCAAGGCGTGGTTCGGCATCCAGGGCCCCAACTGGCTGGGCGATCCGGCCTGGATCAAGCGCACCATCGTGCTGATGATCATCTGGAAGATGGTCGGCTTCGTGTCGATCTACCTGCTGGCCGCGCTGAAGAACATCCCGGACGTGTACTACGAGGCTGCCCGGCTGGACGGGGCGTCCGGATTGCGCCAGTTCTTCCACATCACCCTGCCGATGATCTCGCCGATCCTGTTCTTCCTCACCGTGGTGGGCATCATCGGCTCACTGCAGACCTTCGTCGAGGTGCAGCTGTTCACCACCGACGGCGGACGCAGGTACAGCGCCGCGACGGTGACCTACTACATCTGGCAGAAGGCGTTCGACTCCAATCAGATGGGCTACGCCTCCGCTGTCGCGCTCGGCTTCGGTCTGCTGATCCTGGCCGTGACGATCTTCCAGTTCCGGCTCTCCCGCCGGTGGGTCTACGAAGGGGGCGCCGAATGACCTCGACCGCACGCCGCCGGATCATGAACGTGATCGCCTTCACCACCATGGCGCTGGGCGCGCTCACCATGGTGCTGCCCTTCGCCTGGATGCTGTCGACCTCGCTGAAGGACTCGGCCTTCGTGTTCTCCTACCCGCCGCAGTGGATCCCGGATCCGGCCGACTGGGCGAACTTCGTCGAGGTGTGGAGCGTGATCCCGCTGGGACGCGGCCTGCTGAACAGCGCCATCGTCACGATCGGGGTGGTCACCCTGGGGACGTTCTCGTCCACCATGGCGGCCTTCGCCTTCGCCAAGCTCGACTTCCCGCACAAGGAGAAGATCTTCCTCGCCCTGCTGGCCACCATGATGATCCCCGCCGTGGTCGTGATCATCCCCCAGTTCCTGGTCTACTCCGAACTCGGCTGGATCGACACCCTGCTGCCCCTGGTGGTGCCGGGCACCCTGGGCAATGTCACCATGATCTTCTTCCTGCGCCAGTACATGGTGGGGCTGCCGGGTGAGCTCCTGGACGCCGCGCGCATCGACGGCGCGGGCTTCTTCCGCATCTACTGGAGCATCTTCCTGCCGCTGTGTCGGCCCGCCATCGCCGCCAACGTGATCATCGTCTTCATGGCGACCTGGAACGACTATCTCGGACCGCTGCTGTTCACCCACTCGGCGGAGAACTCGACAGTGCAGCTGGTGATCGCCACCCTGGTGTCGTACTACGCCGAGCAGACCGACTTCCCGATCGTGATGGCTGCCTCGCTGATCGCGATCCTGCCCGTCGTCATCCTGTTCGCCTTCACCCAGAAGCACTTCGTCGACTCGTTCGCCATCACCGGAATGAAGGGCTGACCGCGGTGCCGACCTACACCAATCCGATCGCACGTGACGGCGACTTCGCCGACCCGTTCGTGCTGCGGTTCAACGGCAGGTACTACCTCTACTGCACCAACGCCGACCTGCGCTGCTGGAGTTCCACCGACCTGCTGCACTGGACGCTCGAAGGGCCGGCCATCGCCGCCGGGACGTTCGGCGACCTGGTGCCGTTCGCCCCCGAAGTGACCTACGACAACGGCGTCTTCCACCTGTACACCTCGCCGTCGGGCACAGGGCACCGGATCCTGCGCTCTGACCGTCCGACCGGGCCGTTCGTCCCGGTGACCGGGAACCTCGGCCACAGCATCGACGGCCACGTCTTCGTCGATGACGACGGTCGGCGCTACTTCTACTGGGCTGGCGACGAGGGCGTCTGGGGCTGTGAGATGACGTCACCGACCGACCTCGGCGAGCCGGTGCTGACCGGCGCCTTCATGCACGGCTGGACCGAGGGCCCCTTCGTGGTCAAGCGGGACGGCCGCTACCACATGACGCTGACCGGCAACCACTACCTCTCCCCCGGCTACCGGATCAACGCCGCGGTCAGCGACCATCCGCTGCACGGCTACCGCGACAGCCCGCTCAACCCGATCCTGGTCAGCACGGCTCCCGGCCATCTCGGGCTGGGCCACAGCAGCAGCGTGCTGGGGCCGGATCTGGTGTCCACCTATCTCGTCTACCACAACCTCAATCCCGACCGGACGCGGGATCTGAACATCGACCTCCAGGTCTGGCACGGCGACCTGATCGAGGTCCTCGGCCCGTCCCGGCTGGCGCCTGCGCCGGCCGGACCGGACCACAGCACGAGGTGGGGGGCGGACGAGAGCCGGCGCTGGGAGGTCGCCGGCGGCAGCCTGGTGGAGCAGGCCGAGCTGGCGCGGCTCCGAGGGCCCGCCGAGGTGAACTGGCGCGACGGCTCGCTGCCGGACTGCTTCACCAGCGAGCACACCTTCTCCGCCACCGCCGGCAGCTACGGCATCGTGGCCCGCGACGGCGAGCGGGTCGGCTGGCGGATCGAGGCCGGGCCGGAGAACCAGCTGCGGGCGCTTGCCTTCGACGGCGAGGAGACCCGGACGCTGGCGGCGACCGGACTACCCGCCGGCCACCGCCACGACGTCCTCCACTGCTACCGCCTGGTCGCCCACGACGGGCGGGTCGAGGTCTTCCTCGACAACCGCCGAGTGCTCGAGTTCCGGCCCGAACGGATCGCCGGCCTCCGGCTCGGCTACCACTGCGGCGACGGCGGGCTGACCCTCGGCTACGCCGCTCTGACCCGGAACGTTGAACAGCACGCGGCCCGGGCGGCCGCCCGTCCGGTGCCCGGACGATTCCTTCCGGCCGCCGCCGGCCGGGGCGGCGACCGAAACTCCCGTCCCGAATACGTCGTCAGCCCGGGTGCGGAGTACCGCCAGCCGCTGCTGGTCGCTGCGTCGAGGGAGTACGACCTCCAGCTCACCGGTGACTTTCCCGCCGGCGCCACGGTGGTGGCCGTCGACGACGAGCTCTGGGAGCTCGAGCTGTCGCAGGCCGCCACCACGATCCTCGCCCGGCCGGTGCTGACCGCCGGAGCACACACGCTGACCGTCTCGTCCCGGCTCCTGCCGGTGACGCTGCGGGAGGTGAGCCTCTCGCCGACACCGCCCCCGGCGGCCAACGAGCCACGGGAGTGCTCGGGAACCGGCAAGCTGCTCACCGGTCTGGCGACGGTCGGCGACTGGGAGCTCACCGCCACCGTGAGGGTCGACTTCCAGGCGCCGGACGCGCACGCCGACCTGCTGTTCTGCGCCAGCGAGCTGGCCGAGGGCGGCGAAGGCGACGACACCCGGCTCGGGATCGACTTCCTGCTGGGCTACTCGCTCCAGTTCCACCGTGACCGGATCGTCCTGGCGCGTCACGCCTACGACGAACGGCAGGCCGCCCACCTCGCCGCCGAGGTGGAACCGGGGATCTCCCACCCCGTGACGATCACCCGCCGCGGCAGCACCGTCACCGCGCGGGTGGCCGGCCTCGACGCCCTCGTCCTCGACGACCCGTGGCCGCACTCCGGCGGCCACCTGGGCCTGCGCACGCGGGACGCGAGGATCGCCCTGGCGGCGGTGGGCCTGGTCGCCCTGCCGTGGAACCAGCTGCGGAGGGTTCAGAGCGGCGTGCTAGCATCGCAAACACCTGGTCAGCCCAGCCGGTGATCCAACCGGCGCCTAGGAGGTTCGCTGTGACGAAGGCATCGGCATCCGCCGCCTTGTCCAGCCACGGCATGCCGCTGCTTCGCGGCTGTTGTCGCGCCTGACCGGAACGCCCTCGTCCCGCGCTTTCCTGCGGGCGCGACGTCTTTGGAGTTCCAGCCTTCAACTCGCTGGGTAATTGACGTGTCTGGGCGCCCATCCCCGAACCTGGCCGGAATCCTTCGGCCGCACCCCGCAAAAGGAGAAAACATGCTCGTCCCCACTATCCGGAAGCTCGCCCTGGCCGCAGCGGCCCTCGCGCTGGTCGCTGGCTGCTCCGGCGCGCCGGCCAGCTCCGGCAGTCCCGCCCCGACCGGCGGCGGTGAGGCCCCCGCCGGCACCTTCGACAGCGGCAACGCTGACTACGACGCGATCATCAACGGCGGCTCCGTCGCCGATGCCGCAACCGTGGACGGCAACGAGTGGGCCAAGGCGGTGAAGGCTGCCGGCGTCCTCAAGGTCGGCGGCACCGAGACCTCCAACCTGTTCTCGCTGCTCGATCCGACCACCGGCCTGGCCGTCGGCTTCGACGCCGGACTGTCCCAGCTGCTGTCGCGCTACATCCTGGGCGACGCCAAGACCGAGCTCACCCAGGTGACTGTCGACACCCGCGAGGATCTGCTGGTCAACAACCAGGTGGACGTCGTCTTCGCGACCTACTCGATCACCCCGAAGCGCCTCGAGCGGATCAACTTCGCCGGCCCGTACTACCAGTCGCAGGCCGCGATCCTGGTGAAGAAGGACAACACCACGATCAACTCGGTGGCCGACCTGGCCGGCAAGACCGTCGCGACCCAGGCCTCGTCCACCGGTGTCACGGTGCTCGAATCCGAGGCGCCTGAGGCGAAGATCCTCGAGCTGCCCGACCACACCCAGGCGCTCACCGCGGTCCAGCAGGGACGGGCGGACGCCTACGTGATCGACCAGGCGCTGCTGCTCAACGCGCTGGTGGCCAATGACGACGTCAAGATCGTCGGCGAGCCGTTCGGCCCGGTGGACGCCTACGGCATCGGGGTGAACAAGGAAGCCGACGCCAAGGCGTTCATCGACGCCTGGCTGCAGACCGTGATCGACGACGGCACCTGGCTCGAGCTGTGGAAGGCGACCATCGGCGCCAAGACCGGCACCGATGTCGTTCCCACCCCGCCGGCCATCAACTCGGCCGGGAACGCCTGACACGGTCTGACACTCAGGAAGGCAGGCGACCATGGCGGTGCTGTGGAACGACTACGCCGGCCACTTCGCGGCCGGACTGGGGATCACCCTCTACCTGACCGCGGCCAGTTTCGTGCTGGCCATGGTGCTGGGCACCGTGGTCGCCACCTTCCGGATCAGCCCCATCGCGCCGCTGCGCGCGGTGGGGCTGGTCTATGTCGAGGTCTTCCGCAACATCCCGCTGATGAGCCTCATCATCGTCGTGGTCTACGCCCTGCCGGAGATCGAGATCCTGCTGAGCTACGAGACCGCGGTGATCGCGTCCATGTCGCTGGTCGGCGGGGCGTTCATCTGCGAGGCGCTGCGCACCGGCATCAACAGCGTCGGCGCCGGGCAGATCGAAGCCGCCCGCTCGGTGGGGTTCACCTTCACCGGGGTGCTGCGGCACGTGGTCTTCCCGCAGGCCTTCCGGTCGATGGTGCAGCCCTTCGTCTCCATCCTGATCGCCATCTTCCTCTCCTCCTCGCTGGCCGGGGTGGTCGGTGTGGTCGACCTCACCCAGACGGTCAGCTGGATCAACAACCGCGAGTCGCTGGGGCTGGTCACCTTCGGGGTGGCGGCGGTCATCTACTCGCTGATCTCGCTGGGCATCGCGACCGTCGGCGGCCACCTCGAGCGGAGAGTGCGGGTGCTGCGATGAGCACCGTCTCCGCCATCTTCGACGCTCCCGGCCCTCGCGGGCGGCGGCTGATCGTCATAGTGACCGCGCTCAGCGTGCTCGCCATCATCGCGGCCGCGGCGCTCGCCGTCCGGCAGTTCGCGATCAACGGCCAGCTGGATCCGTCCAAGTGGGCCGAGTTCACCCAGTGGCGGACCCAGCGCTACCTGCTGCTGGCGCTCGGCCGCACCGCCCTGGCCGCCGCGGGCGCCGCAGCGATCGCACTGCCCCTCGGGTTGGCGCTGGCGGTCGGACGGCTGAGCGACGCCAAGCCGCTGCGCTGGACGGCGACCGCGCTCATCGAGTTCTTCCGCGCCATCCCGCTGCTGCTGCTGATCTACATCTTCTTCGTCGCGCTCCCCCAGTACGGCCTCAACCCCGACCTGTTCTGGAAGCTGGTCATCCCGATCGGGCTGTGCTCCGCCGCGACCGTCGCCGAGGTCTTCCGGGCCGGCGTGCTGGCGCTGCCCGCCGGCCAGGCCGAGGCCGGCGCCGCGATCGGGCTGACGCCGAGCCAGATCTTCCGGCTGATCGAGTTCCCGCAGGCGCTGCGCATGGTGGTGCCCTCACTGGTCGCCCAAGTCGTGATCCTGCTCAAGGACACCACGCTGGGCTACGTGGTCAGCTACTCCGAACTGCAGCACTCCGCACGGGTGCTGGTGGCCAGCACCGGCCACCTGATCCAGACCTACCTGATCGTCGCGGTCGTCTTCGTCGCGATCAACATCGGCATCTCGTCTTTCGCCCGCCAGCTGGACGTCTGGACGCGCACCCGCCGCCGCGCTCGGGCCGACACCGCCTCGCTCGCTCCCGCCGGCTCGATCGCCTAGCCGAGTTCGGCGGGCAGCGGCTCCGCGTGCAGCACGGTGAGGCTGGTCACCGCGCGAGTCAGACAGACGTAGAGGCGACGCAGCCCGATGAGGCGTTCCGGCTCGTCGGCCACCAGGCGGGCCGGTTCGAGCAGCAGGACGTGGTCGAACTCCAAGCCCTTGGCCAGCCGGGCGTCGACGACCTCGACCCGGGTGACCGCCTCGGGGTCGCGGGCGGCGCCGAGGACGCCATGATCGACGCCTTCCAGCGCCCGGTCCACGTCGGTCACCCAGGCCGATGGGACGATGACTCCGAGCGTCCCCTCCCGCTCGCAGAGCGCCGCCACTGTCTCGGCGACGGCAGCCAGCGGAGGGGTCTCGATGAGGGTGAGCTCACCCCGGGAGTGCCGGATCGAGCGGGGCGGGGTGAGCCCGGGGGCGATGTGCGGCAGCAGCCGGGCGGCGTAGTCGATCACGGCTCCGGGCACCCGGAACCCCTCGACCAGCTCGGTCACCGCGGCCTCGGGGTGACCGACGTGCTCGAGCGCGGTCGTCCAGTCTCGGACTCCCCAAGAGGTGGTGGCCTGGGCGAGGTCGCCGAGCAGGGTGACCGAGCCGGTGCTGGCGCGGCGGCCGGCGGCGCGCAGCATCATGGCCGACAGGTCCTGCGCCTCGTCCACGATCACGTGGCCCAGGCTGGGCTGCCGGCTCAGCAGGTCGGCCGCCTCGTCCACCAGCACGGCGTCAGCGAGCGACCAACGACGCGAGCGGATCGAGCGGGGCGGGCGCGGGCCGATCAGCCGGGCCTGCTCCTCGTCGGAGAGGACGCCGTCGGCAGCCTCCGCCAGCCGGGCGGGGTCGCTCAGCAGGGCGTGCACGACTCCGGTCGCGGTGAGCTGCGGCCAGAGCTGCTTGCCGGCCGCCCGGATCGGCGCCGAGCGGGCGACCGCGGCCTGCACCCGGTCGTCGGTGGTGTCGCCGGCGGCCTCCAGCCGCAGCAGAACGTGGTGCGCCAGCCGTTGCGGCAGCATCGCCCGGCCGGCCTCGTAGCGGGCGCCGCGGCGGGTCAGGTCGTCCAGCACCCCGGCGATCGTGGACGCCGGCAGCCGGACCAGCCGATGGCCGACTGCCACCTCGATGCCCTGCTTGGGCGCCCGGAGACTCCCCCACACCGCCCGACGCAGCACCTCAGCCATGCGGGCGTCGCCCTTGAGGGTCGCGGCTGCGGCGTCGTCGGCTCCGGTCACCGTGATCGCGCCGGCACCGCAGACCAGCGACTCGACGGTCTCCTGGGTGGCGTCGATCTCACCCAGCGCCGGCAGCACGTCGCCGATGTAGCCCAGGAAGGAGTCGTTCGGTCCGAGCACCAGCACCCCGGACCGGGCCAGCCGGTTGCGGAAGGCGTACAGCAGGTAGGCCGCGCGGTGCAGTCCGACGGCGGTCTTGCCGGTGCCGGGCGCGCCCTGGATGGCCAGCGACTCGTCCAGGTCGGCGCGCACCAGCACGTCCTGGTCGGGCTGGATGGTTGCGACGATGTCGCGCATCGGGCCCGAGCGGGGCCGCTCGATCTCGGCTTCCAGCAGGGCGCTCGGCCCGGTGGCGACGGCCTCGGCGAGGCGCTCGTCCTCGTAGGCGGTGATCTCGCCGTGCTGGAAGCCGAACCGGCGGCGCAGCTCGACGCCCATCGGCTCGCCGGGCCGGGCGCGGTAGAAGGGCAGCGCCATCGGCGCCCGCCAGTCCATCACCAGCGGGTCGCCGCCGATGGACTCTTCGATGTGGCGGCGGCCGATGTGGCAGGTCTCGTCCAGTTCGGCGCCGAGAGCGGCCGCGTAGTCGATGCGTCCGAAGAAGAGCGGGACGCCAGGATCCTCAGCCAGCGACTCCCGCCGGCGGTACAGCTGCTGACGCAGGTGCTGGGTGGAGACGTGGTCGCCGCCGATCGCCTTCGTCCAGTCGGCCGAGCGGACGCGCATCGCCGCCAACGCGGCCCGGGCGGCAGCCAGGTGGGCGCGTTCGGACGACAAGACCGGATCGGACATGGCAGGACCTCCAGGCGGACGAGGGCGCGGACGGCGCGGGCCGGTGGGTCGATCAACCCGGTCCGGCAGGTCCACCCGACGGACGGCCTGCGCACACGGCAGGCTCTGGAGACCCGAAGATTCTACGCAATCCGGCGTCGAATGCAACATCGGGCCCGACCGGGCACTACCGTGGGGCCATGCGAAGGCTCAGCCTCGGCCACGTCGGAGCCGTGGCGATCACCGTGCTCCTGACGGGATGCGCCGGAACGCCGGGACCGGCCACAACCCCGTCCGACTCCCCGACGGTCAGCCAGACCGCAGCGCCCACCACCGTCGCACCCGTCACGCCGCCGCTCGCCGCTGACCTCACCGGCGGGACTCCCCTGCAGCTCGGCTCGGCCTCCCACTGGGCGATCGCCGACGGACGCGCGTTCGTCGCCACCCAGGAAGTCGTCGCCCTCGACCTGGCGACCGGCCAGACTGTCTGGCGGGCCGGCTTCACTCAGGGCGAGCCCTGGGACGCCCAGCCCACCGTCGGACTGACCGCCGACCGGAGGACCGTCGTCGCCCTCCGCACGGTGGACGCCGGCGACCGGACCGCTCTCGACCTGCTGCTGCTGGACGCTGCCACCGGCGCCACCATCGCCGAGCACCTGGTGACCGATCCAGCCGGAGCCTGGACCATCGACCTGCCGCCACGCGTCCTCGCGGCGGACGCCGCCACCATCGTGCTGGACGACAACCCCGAGTCGGGCCGGCAGACCGCGGTCGTCGACGCAGCCACCGGAGCCCTCCTCTGGCAGGTCGACGACGAGGCCGTCGCGGCCACCGCCGACCTGGTGATCACCCGCAACGCGGGCTGGTCCCGTTCGGACGGCGCCCGCCGCTGGCAGGCCGCGGCCCCGCTCGGCCGGCTGCTCGCGCAGACCCCGACGGCCGTGGTGGTCCAGAACGGCGTCGACGGCCGGACCGCGGTCTGGCTCGATCCGGCCACCGGCGCCGAGCTGGCCCGCACCGGCGAGGTGGGCGAGACCGAACCGCCCTGTGCAGCCAGCGCCACCACGCTGGTCTGCCTGGACGCGGGCGTCACCGGTTACGACCTTGCGACCGGGGAGCAGCGATGGCGCTCCCCCGAGGCCGCCCAGTGGGTGACGACCCTGGACGAATGGGCCTACCTGTACCGCGATCCCGGACACGACGGGGTGCTGGACGCCCGCACCGGCGAGGTGCTGGCGGCCGACGCCGAACTGCCTGACATCCGCTTCGCCGACGAGCACGGCGTTCTGCTCGGCGGCGACGACGGCTACACCTGGGCGCCCTTCCCCCGCTGACCCGTCGGGTGCTAGAAGAGCGGCACCTGGGCGCGTTTGCGGCGCGGCAGGCGCCAGTCCCAGCGGTCGTCCTGCTCCAGCAGACCCTGCTCGGCGAGTTCGTCGAGGATGCCGAGGCACTGCGCCATGGGAACCCCAGAGCGGAGCGACAGCTCCCCCACCGACAGCCCGCCGCGCGACGGCACCGCCTCGAACACCGCCAGCTGCTCGGAGCTGAGTCCGTCGGTGACCCGTCGCTCTGACCTGACCCGCGGCGCCGCCCGTCCGAGCGGCGCGAGCAGTTCGAGCACCTCGGCGGCGCTGGAGACCAGCACGGCTTCGGCCTCCCGCACCAGCCGGTGCGGGGTGTACGACTGCGCGCTGTAGACCGAGCCAGGGACGGCCGCGACCACCCGGTTGAGGCAGTTCGCCCAGGTGACGGTGTTGCGGGCGCCCGAGCGGGCTGCCGCCTCCACGATGACCGTGAGCTGGCTGACCGCGGCGATCAGCCGGTTCCGGCCGAGGAACCGGACCCGGGTCGGATGGGCGCCGGGCGGGAACTCCGAGACCAGCACGCCGTCCTCCGCGATCCGCTCGAACAACGGACGGTGGGCCGGCGGGTAGTGGTGGTCCAGCCCGCAGGCCAGCACGGCGACCGTCGGCGAGCGGCTCGCCAGGCAGCCACGATGTGCGGCCGCGTCGATGCCGTAGGCGCCGCCGGAGACGGTGGTCACCCCCGAGCGGCCCAGTTCGGCGGCCAGCTCCGTCGCGATCGTCTCGCCGTAGGAGGTGCAGGCCCGGGAGCCGACGATCGCCACCGACCGCGCCGCCAAGGCGGCCAGATCGCCGCCCCCGCGCACCCAGAGACCCAGCGGCGAACCCGAGAGATCGTTGACCGTCTCGCAGCCCTCCAGATCGCCCAGCGGAACCGGCCATTCCGGGTCTCCCGGGATCAGGAACCGCATCCCAGCGGCTTCGGCTTGGGCGAGCACCGCCTCCCTCTCGAACTGCAGCGCCCGCTGCACCAAAGGCTCCCTCCCAGAGCCGCGGCGCAGTTCCTCCCACACCTGCTCAGCGCCGTGCTGGGCGACCTGTTCGGTCACCTTCCAGGTGGCCGGCTCCACCACGCAGCTCAACGCCAGCCGGGCGGCTCGTTCGCTCATGTCGGTCTTCCTTCCCCACGGCGCATCGCCAGCGCCGTCCGCAGCTGTCCGGTGTTCGGCCGGTCCGCGCCGGCCAAGTCGGCGACCGTCCAGGCCAGCCGAAGCACCTTGTCGACCCCGCGCGCGGAGAGCAGGCCGCGGCTCACCGCGTCGTCCAGCAGCTCCACCCCGTCGGGCAGTGGCAACAGCCGCCGCAGCACCGGCCCGGGCACTTCGCCGTTGGTGCGCCAGCCCAGCGGCGCCAGCCGCCAGGCCTGCCGCTCCCGCGCCTCTCGCACCCGCTCGGCCACCGGCCGGCTCGGTTCCGCCGCCTGCAGCGCCGCCGCCAGGAACGCCCGGCGCAGCGGAGTCAGATGCTGGTTGATGTCGATCCGGTCCAGCACCGGGCCGGACACCCTGCGGGCGTACCTGCGCACCTCGTTCGGCGGGCAGCGGCAGTCGGCGCCTGGCGTCCCGAACTGACCGCAGGGACACGGGTTCGCCGCCAGCACCAGCTGGAAGCTTGCCGGATAGACGGCGGTCGCCAGCGCCCGCCCCAGCACGATCCGGCCGGATTCCAGCGGCACCCGCAACGCCTCCATCACCTGTCCCTTGAATTCCGGCGCCTCATCCAAGAAGAGGACTCCGCGATGCGCCCGCGAGACCGCCCCCGGCACCGCGATCCGGGCGCCGCCGCCGACCAGGCTGGCCATAGAAGCCGAGTGGTGCGGATCGGCGTACGGCGGACGCCGCACCAGCCCGTCCAGCGGCACCCCGGCGAGCGAGTGGACCGCCGACACCTCCAGGGCTTCGCTCAACTCCAGATCGGGCAGGATGCTCGGCAGCCGCTCGGCCAGCAGGGTCTTGCCCACCCCGGGCGGGCCGTGCAGGTAGAGGTGATGGCGTCCGGCGGCCGCCACCTCCAGCGCCCACTTGGCCTCGAGCTGTCCCGCGACGTCGCGCAGGTCCTTCGGGGCGACCGGTTCGGCGTCTGCGACCTCCTCGGGCGAGGCCAGGCTCCCGGGGCCGCCGCGCAGCACGTCGAACAACTCGGCCAAGTCGCCGACGCCGGTGACCTGGGCTCCGTCCACCAGAGCGGCCTCCCGCATTTGCGATGCCGGAACGATCACCCTGGGGAAGTCGTGGCCGACCGCGGCCAGCACCGCCGGCAGCAGGCCGCGGACGGCACGAACCCGACCGTCGAGCCCGACCTCCCCGAACAGCGCGCGCCCCTCCAGCGCGGCTGTCGGGCAGGCGTCGCCGGCGGCCCCCACCGCGGCGACGATGCTCAGGTCGTAGTGGGACCCCGCCTTCGGCAGGGTGGCGGGCGAGAGGTTGATGGTCACCGGAGCGGCCGGCCAGGCGAACCCGGCGGTGGCCATCGCCGCTTTGCAGCGGTCTCTCGCCTCGTACAGCGAGGTGTCCGGCAGCCCGACCAGGATGGTCTTGGGCAGCCCGCTGCCGATCGCCGCCTCCACCTCGACCATGGCGCCTTCCATGCCGATCAGCGCGACCGACCAGGCGCGGGCGGCCTTCACGAGCCGATCCCCCGGACGTGGTCGATTCGGTGCGGCCCGAAGCTGGGCAGCAGCACCCCCAGCCCGTCAATCCGGAACCGAGGCACCGAGAAGGCCTGCGCGCGCAGCCACAGCACCGCGAGCTGGCGCAGCTTGCGCTGCTTGGCGACGGTGATCGCCTCCAGCGGCGGGCCGAACCCGAGCCCGCGCCGACACTTCACCTCACAGAACACCACCGTCGCCGGCGGCCCCGGATCGACCGCGACGATGTCCAGCTCCCCGGACGGGCAGCGCCAGTTCCGTTCCACCACCCGCCAGCCCAGGCCGGTCAGGTAGCGCGCAGCCAGCTCCTCGCCGGCTCGCCAGGTCTCCCGATTGCCCACCTCGCACCTCCGGCGGGGATTCTGGGCAGTCGCCGGCCAAATGTGCCAACGAGTTTGTCTGACTGTGGAAAACCGGGTTTCGGGGTCGGCCGGTTATCCACAGGCGACCCTTCGACAAGCTCTGCTCCCGGCCCGCTGACGGGGCCTGCGTCAAGACTTCAGAGGTTCTCGGGGACCTTCAGGTCGGAGTGCGCGATCTCCTCGATGGAGACGTCACGGAAGGTCAGCACCTTGGCGCTCTTCACGAACCGGGCCGGACGGTACATGTCCCACACCCAGGCGTCACCCATGGAGACCTCGTAGTAGACGTCGCCGCCCTCGGTGCGCACCTTCAGGTCGACGGCGTTGCACAGGTAGAACCGACGTTCGGTCTCCACCGCGTAGGTGAAGATGCCGACCACGTCCTTGTACTCCCGGTAAAGCTGGAGTTCCAGGTCGGATTCGTATTGTTCAAGATCCTCGGCGCTCATGGCAGCTTTACTGTACCAGCGCTCCGGCGGACGTTCTCGAAGCACCAGCGGTGGATCGGGCTGGGCCCGTGGTCGTCCAGCCGCTGCTGGTGCAGACCGGTGCAATACCCCTTGTGAACATCGAATGCATAGGCGGGGTAGGTCGCGTGGTAGCCGGTCATGATCCGGTCCCGGGTCACCTTCGCAATCACGGACGCCGCCGCCACGCAGGCGGCCACCCGGTCCCCCTTCCACACCCCGAGGTTGGGCGCCCCCAGCCCGTCCACGGCGAAGCCGTCGGTGAGCACGAAGTCGGGCGGCGCGTCCAGTCGCAGCACCGCCCGGCGCAGCGCGGCGAGGTTGGCCACGTGCATGCCGAGGGCGTCGCACTCCCCCGGCTCGAGGCCGACCACGGCCCAGGCGAGCGCGCGGGCGACCACCTGGTCGTAGATCCGGTCCCGCTGCCGCGCGGTCAGCGTCTTGGAGTCGGCCAGCCCGTCGATCCGGGTGGACGGGCGCAGGATCACCGCGGCCGCCACCAGCGGCCCGGCGCAGGCGCCCCGTCCGGCTTCGTCGGCGCCGGCGATCAGGCCGAAGCCGGCGCGCCGCAGCGAGCGTTCGTATCCGTAGAGGCCGGCGTCCCGGCGCACCACAGCCATGGCTTCAGCAGTCGATGGGCGGGCCGTTGATCACCGGCTCGTCCGGCGGCGTCCCACCGGCGGGCACGCCGCCGAAGGTGTCCGGACGGCTCAACGCCCGCATCCGGTCGAAGGGGAAGACGATGGCTATGGCCGAGCCGACGACGTTCTCCACCGGGATGAACGCCATCGAGCCGGCCGGGCCTGCGGTCTCGTCGAAGAGGTAGCAGCGGGAATCCCGGGAGGCGTTGCGGTGGTCCCCCATCACGAAGATCGTCCCGGCCGGCACGACGATGTCGAATTGCATGGTCGACGGGTCGACCTGCTGACCGTTGCCACTGTCGGTGTAGAGGTAGGACACCTCGTTCAGCGCGACCCCGTTGACGGTCAGCCGGCCTTGCGCGTCGCAGCAGGTGACGTGGTCGCCGGCGACGCCGATGACCCGCTTGATCAGGTGCCCGGTGCTCTCGTCCGGGGCCAGGCCGACGAAGATCAGCCCCTTGCGCAGCCAGCCGGGGTCTTTGTCGTCGGACTGCAGCCAGTCGAGGCTGTCGCGGAAGACCACCACGTCGCCGCGCTGGAAGCCGGCGACCTTCTGCACCGCGACCCGGTCGCCGACCTCCAGGGTGTGCTCCATCGAGCCGCTGGGGATGACGAACATCTGGGCGATGAACAGCCGCAGCAGGGTGGACGCGATGAGCGCCCCCACCACCACGATGGCGAGTTCCCGCAGCCAGACGCCGAGCGTGGCCGCGAAGCCGCGCGGCGGCCGCGCCTCGGCGTCGCCGGTCACCGGGCCACCCTTCTCGGCCGGATCGCCGGAGGCGGTCAGCGGTCCCGCTTTTCCTTGATCTTGGCCGCCTTGCCGCGCAGACCGCGCAGGTAGTACAGCTTGGCCCGGCGGACGTCACCGCGACGCTCGACCTCGATCTTCTCGATGATCGGGCTGTGCAGCGGGAAGGTCCGCTCGACACCGGTGCCGAAGGAGACCTTGCGGACGGTGAACGCCTCAGCCACACCGGCACCGGTGCGGGAGATCACGGCGCCGGCGAAGACCTGGATCCGGGAGCGGGTGCCCTCGATGACTCGCACGTGCACACGCACCGAGTCGCCGGGACGGAAGTCGGGGATGTCGTCGCGCAGCGAAGCCTGCGCGATCTCGGCAACCAACGGATTCATCAGGTTTCCTCGCCAGTGCCACAGGTCACTTCGTTCATGCTTTCGTCATGGAGAGCGGCCCGCCTTCCCCCTGTGGCAGGAGCAGACCGCGACTTCCAAGTCTGCCACATGCGAAGGGGCCCCAGGAAATCCTGAGGCCCCCAACGCAGTGGATGCTACTTGCCGTCCTTCTTGAACAGCGAGGCGATCAGGTCGCGGTTGAGCTGGCTGATCGTGTCCAGCGGGATCTCCTTGGGGCAGACCGCGGCGCATTCGCCGATGTTGGTGCAGTTGCCGAAGCCCTCGGCGTCGTGCTGGGCGACCATCGACTTCACCCGGGTGTACCGCTCGGGCTGGCCCTGCGGCAGCATGGCCAGGTGGGTGATCTTCGCGGCGGTGAACAGCATCGCCGAGGAGTTCGGGCAGGCCGCCACGCAGGCGCCGCAGCCGATGCAGGTCGCCGCGTCGAAGCCGCGGTCGGCCTTCAGCTTCGACACCGGGGCCGCGTGGGCGTCCGGGGCCGAACCGGTGTTCGCCGAGATGAAGCCGCCGGCCTGGATGATCCGGTCGAAGGCCGAGCGGTCGACCACCAGATCCTTCAGGACGGGGAACGGCCCGGCCCGCCACGGCTCAACGTCGATGGTGGCGCCGTCGGCGAAGGACCGCATGTGCAGCTGGCAGGTGGTGGTCGGCACCGGGGAGTCGCCGCGGCCGTGGGCCGAACCGTTGATCACCACGCCGCACATGCCGCAGATGCCCTCGCGGCAGTCGTGGTCGAAGGCCACCGGCTCCTCGCCCTTCACGGTCAGATCCTCGTTGAGCAGGTCGAGCATCTCCAGGAAGGACATGTCCGGGGAGACGTCGGCCACCTGGTAGGTGACCATGCGGCCCTCCGCGTCGGAGTTCTCTTGGCGCCACACGCGCAGGGTGATGTTCACTTGTAACTCCGTTGCTTCAGCTCGATGTACTCATACTCCAAGGGCTCCTTGTGCAGCACCGGCTTGTCGCCGGCGTACTCCCAGGCCGCGACGTAGAGGAAGTTCTCGTCGTCGCGCAGCGCCTCACCGTCCGGGGTCTGGCTCTCGGCCCGGAAGTGGCCGCCGCAGGATTCGCGGCGGTGCAACGCGTCGATGCACATCAGTTCGCCCAGCTCGAAGAAGTCGGCCACCCGGCCGGCCCGCTCCAAGGTCTGGTTGAGATCCTCGTTCACGCCGGTCACCTTGACGTCGCGCCAGAACTCGTCGCGCAGTTCCCGGATCAGCCCGATCGCCTTCATCAGGCCCGCCTCGGTTCGCTCCATCCCGCAGTACTCCCACATGATGTGGCCGAGTTCCTTGTGGAAGGAGTCCACCGTCCGGCTGCCCTTGACGCTGAGCAGCTTGTCGATGCGTCCGGTGACCGACTCCAGCGCTTCGACGGCTGCCGGGTGGGTCTCGTCGATCTTCTCGAACGGGGCCGCCGCCAGGTAGTCGTTGATGGTGTTCGGCAGCACGAAGTAGCCGTCGGCCAGGCCCTGCATCAGCGCGGACGCACCGAGCCGGTTGGCACCGTGATCGGAGAAGTTCGCCTCACCGGTCACGTAGAGGCCGGGGATGTTGCTCGACAGGTCGTAGTCGACCCACAGCCCGCCCATCGTGTAGTGGACGGCCGGGTAGATCCGCATCGGGGTCTCGTACGGGTTCTCGCCGGTGATCTGGGCGTACATGTCGAAGAGATTGCCGTAGCGGGCGGCGACGCCGTCCTTGCCCAGCCGCGAGATCGCGTCGGCGAAGTCGAGGTAGACGCCGCGGCGCACCTTGACCTCGTTGCCCTCGGAGTCGAACTCGGTGACGGCCGGACCGACGCCGCGTCCCTCGTCGCAGCGGTACTTCGCCTGCCGGGAGGCGATGTCGCGGGGGACCAGGTTGCCGAAGGCCGGGTAGATCCGCTCCAGGTAGTAGTCGCGATCCTCCTCCGGAATCTCCCGCGGATCCTTGGCGCAGTCCTCGGCCCGCTTGGGCACCCAGATCCGGCCGTCGTTGCGCAACGACTCCGACATCAGGGTCAGCTTGGACTGGTTCGAGCCGTGCACCGGGATGCAGGTCGGGTGGATCTGGGTGTAGCAGGGGTTGCCGAAGT
>CAZLWS010000019.1:0-29692 GCA_964563205.1 uncultured Propionibacteriaceae bacterium
GTGTGGTCGCGCAGCGACCGCAGCGTCCAGACCACGAACACCGGCAGGACCAGGGGCAACACCACCAGCCAGCCGAGCGGGATGAAGGACGGCTCCCCGCCGCTGAACGCGCCGGCCAGCTCGGGGAGGAAGCTGGCGAAGACGAGCTGGTTCAGGTCGGGGGTGACGCCGATAGGGATCAGGCCGATGGCCAGGATGCTGAGCACCTGCAGCGCGGCGTAGCTGGCGAACCACATCAGCACCGGCCCGCCGATGCCCAGCGAGCGGAACCGCTCCTTCATGCCGAAGGTGACCACCCAGCCGAACTGGGCGACGTTGGTGGCCAGCACGGCGACGAGCCAGACCGCCATCACCACCCGGGCGGCCGGCGCGGCTGCGAAAGCTTCGTCCAGCGCTCGCCAGACGTCGTCCGCCGAGCCGCCGGACGCCACCGCCTGGCTGATGAAAGTGATCAGGCCGAGCCCGATCGAGAGCGCGATGGCCGCGAGCCAGACCGCGAAGGCCCAGGTGAATCTGGCCAGGTAGAGGCTGGTGTGCCGGGCCGGGATGGCGTGGGTCAGGTAGCCCTGCCGGCCGTACAGGCTGACGTAGTAGCGCACCAGCAGGTGCAGCGGGATGCCGATGATCAGCAGCAGGCTGGCGGCGATCGCGAGGACGAACCCGAGCCCGGAGAGCACCGGCAGGCGCAGCAGCACCGACCCCACGCCGGTGGCGAACAGGGCCAGCGCGATGCCGAGGTAGGCGACCAGCGGACGTGCCTCGAGCCGGGCTTCGTTCTTGATGAGGGCGGTGTACATGGTCAGCTCCTGACGGGGGTCTGGTAGGCGGTGCGGAACAGCCGGTCGAGGCTCATGCCGTGCTCGGCGCGCAGGTCGTCGGCGTCCCCGGCGAGCAGGACGCGGCCCGCTCGCAGGAAGACCGCGGCGTCCGCCACCGGCTCGATGTCGGCGATCAGGTGGGTCGAGATGACCACCAGCGCCGCCGGGTCGTACTGGCTGAGGATGGTAGTCAAGATGGTCTCGCGGGCCGCGGGGTCGACCCCCGAGATCGGCTCGTCCAGCAGATAGACCCGAGCTCGCCGGCTCATCGCCAGCGCGAGCTGCACCTTCTCCCGCTGACCCTTCGACAGGGTCTTCAGGGCGCGCCGCCGGTCGATGCCGAAGTCGTCGATCAACGCGATCGCCCGGCCCGCGTCGAAGTCGGCGAAGAAGTCGGCGAACATCGCCACCGCGCCCTGCGCCGTGACGCCGCCGGGCAGGAAGCTCTCGTCCGGCAGGAAGGACACCATCGCCTTGGTGGCCGGTCCGGGCGGTTCGCCGTGGACGAGCACCTGGCCGGCGTACTCGGCGAGCAGCCCCGCCACGATCTTCAGCAGGGTCGTCTTCCCGGAGCCGTTCTCGCCGAAGAGTGCGACGATGCGTCCGGCTTCCAGAGTGAGGCTCAGGTCGTCCAGCGCCTGGACTGGGCCGTAGCGGCGGCTGAGCTGGCGGATCTCCAGGGCGGTGGTCATCGGTGCTCCTCGGTGAGAATGGATGCGTCGGCAGGGGAGAGCCGCCAGCGCTCGGCCACCAGGCTCAGCGCGGCCTCCTGGCGCAGCTGCAGCCCGTGCGCGGCGGCGATGAAGGCGTCGGCGGCAGCCTGGGCCAGGCCGAGCTGGGCCTGGGCGATCAGGTCGGCGTCGGTGGTGACGAACCGTCCGGAGGTGCGTTCGGCGACGGCCAGCCGGGTGCGCTCGAGCTCGGCCAGCGCGCGCTGCACGGTGTTCGGGTTGACGCCCAGCTCGCCGCCCAGATCGCGCACGCTCGGGACGCGTTCGCCGGCCGGCCAGGCGCCGGTCGCGATCCGCCGGGTGAACTCGCGGACGAGCTGGAGCCAGATCGGCTGCCCCCGGTCGAACTCCATCGCCGTCCTCCTGTACTAATGCATTAATACAATAGCACGACAGCAGGGTCAGGCAAGGGCGATGGCTGGTTCTACTTCCCGGCGAACCGGCTGTGGCAGATCTCGAGCATCTCGCGCAGGACGCCGAGGTCGATGTCGTCGAGCTTGTTCACATACAGACAGGAGACGCTGGATGCGTGCTTGCCGAGCCGGGCGAGCTGATCGGCGTACTGGTCGAAGCCGTCGAAGTAGATGGTCAGGCGTGCCTTGCGCGGGCTGAAGGCGAGCACGGGCATGTCGCCCTCGCGGCCGCTCTCGTAGCGGTAGTGGGTGCTGCCGAATCCGATGATGCTCGGTCCCCACAGCACGGGTTCGTGGCCGGAGACCTCCCGCATCAGGGCGATCAGCTTCTCGGATTCTTCCTGCCGGCGCGGCGCGACGCCGTCGAGGAACTCCGCGACGCTGGCGGCGGTGGGCTTGGTCTTGTTCTCGGCCATGGCGGAAGCCTACTTGTGCCTCGGAGAACGGGAGGGCGGCGGGCCGTGCGGGCCGGTGCGCAGGACGGTCGTTACGAGGCAGGTCTTTCGGCACGTGTCGCCGCCGCGCGATGAACTAGTCGTTCTGAGCCCGTCCATGCCACCCCACAACAACCAACTCGTAGCGCACCAGCCAGTCGCGCACCCTCACCCCGCCCACAACGACAATCCCGTGCACCGTCGGGACCTGTGCAGCGGCGGAGACTGGACATCACGCCTAGGCAAGGGCAGCCAGGAAGTCCAGCACGGCTGTGGTGACGACGGCAGGCTGGTCGCGCTGCACCCAGTGGCCGGCGTCGGGGACGACCAGCAGCCGGGCGTCCGGCAGGAGTGCGGCGGCTTCACGGGCCCGGCGAACGGGGACGCCGGTGTCGCGCTCACCGTGAACCATCAGAACCGGAACCGTGATCGCCCCGAGTTGATCGGTGTAGTTGGTGCGGGCCTTCCGCCAGCCGAACTGGTCGAACTGCCACTGCTCGAAGGCCACCCCGGCGCCGGGACGCTGCGCCTCGGCCATCACCGCGTCCAGCAACTCAGGCGTCCGTTCAGCGGGGTTGCGGATGATGCCGCGAAGCCCGCTTTCCATCTTGCGCGGGTCCTTGGCGTAGGCCCAGGTGAGCCTGCGCAGCAGCCCGGAGCGCAGCATCGCCCAGGTGAGCAGGTGCAGCGGCAGCGTGAACAGCCCCTCGAACTGGTGATCCATGATCCCGTAGCTGCCCAGCAGCAGCGCACCCCTGGCCTGCCCCGGGCGCTCCAGCAGATGCCCGATGCTCATGCCGCCACCCAGTGACAGACCGCCGACCACGTAGTCGCGCAGGCTCAGCGCGTCCACGAGTTCGCCGACATAGCCGACCAGCCGCTCCTGTGACGCCGTCCACGGCGCCTGCGGGCTCTCGCCGTAACCGGGGTGATCCGGAGCGAGCACCCGGCGCCCCGCCGCGGCCAGCGCCGGGCCGAGGCCTCCCCAGGAGAGTTCCGCGCAGTCGACCCCGCCGCCGTGCAGCAGCAGGACGTCCGGCCCGGCGGGCTCGCCGGCCGGAACCCACTCCAGACAGGACACCGGGCCCCAGCCGAGGTGCGCGGTCTTGCGTCGCGGCTCCATGGTCGCCCTCCTTTGCCGACCAGCCTACGGTGGGCCGGCGCCGGCCCGCGGGTTACTCTGAAGCCGTGCTGATCGCAGGACTGGTGCTGGCGGGCGTGGCGGCGCTGATCCACGTCTACATCTTCTATCTGGAGTCGGTGGCGTGGACGAAGCACCCCGGACGGGCGGTCTTCGGGTTGACCGCCGAGCAGGCCGAGTCCACCAAGGAGCTCGCCTTCAATCAGGGGTTCTACAACCTCTTCCTGGGCGTCATCACCGGCCTCGGGATCGTGCTGGTCGGCCTCGACCGGCTGCTGATCGGGTCGACGCTGGTTCTCGCCGGGCTCGGGTCGATGCTGGCGGCGGCGCTGGTGCTGGTCGGCTCGAACCGCAGGCGGGCGCGCGCCGCGCTGGCCCAGGGACTCGTTCCGCTGCTGGCCATCCTCCTGCTCGTGATCGGCCTGGTCGCCTGACCACGGGCGCGGACGTGGGAGAGTGGAGTTCTCCGCAACCGCCGAGAGGGAGCCGATGAAGTCCGTGCGCCTGGTCGCCTCCGACATGGACCACACGCTGCTGACCGGGGACGGCGAACTGCCGCCGGGCTTCCTGGACGACATCGCGCGCCTGAACGAGGCCGGCGTGCTGTTCGTCGCGGCCAGCGGGCGTCCGCTGGTCACCCTGCAGGCGATGTTCCCGCCGGGCGACGGGGTCGCCTACATCGCCGACAACGGCGGCACCGTGGTCTACCGCGACGAGATCCTCTTCCAGAGCATCCTGCCGACCCCGAGCTACCACGAGATGATCGAGGTCACCCTCGCGCGGACCTCCGGGATCCCGATCATCTGCGGCGTGGAATCCGCCTACGCCTGGCGCGGCCACCTCGAACACGAGGGGGTGCTGCGGCGGTTCCAGACCACCATCGAGTTCGTGGACGACCTGACTGCCGTCGACGTGCCGGCCGACAAGTTCACCGCCCATTTCGCCGACGGCACCGCCCGCCACCACTACGAGGCCGTCTTCCTGCCGGCCTTCGGCGACGAGTACTCCGTCACCTGCGGCGGCGCGGCGTGGATGGACATCATGAACCGCGGCGTCACCAAGGGACACGCCGTCGGCGTGCTGGCCGGCCACCTCGGCCTGAGCCACGACGAGCTGATGGCCTTCGGCGACGCCCTCAACGACCTGGAGATGCTCGGCTCGGTCTACCACAGCTACGCGGTGAGCAATGCCGACCAGGCCATCCATGAGGTGGCCCGGTTCACCACCGCCTCCAACGAGGAGCACGGCGTCCCGCAGGTCATCCGCGCCCTGATCGCCGAGCACGGATGACCGCTGAGGTGGCCTACAGCACCTCTCCGTTCGACGCGACCACGGCCTTGTACCAGTCGTAGCTGTCCTTCGGGGTGCGCTTGCCGGTGCCCTGGCCGTAGTCGTCCAGGTCGACGTAGATGAACCCGTACCGCTTGCTCATCTCCGAGGACGAGCAGCTGACGATGTCGATCGGCCCCCACGGGAAGTAGCCCACCAGGTCCACGCCGTCCTTGACCGCCTCACGCATGGCCGCGACGTGGTCGCGGTAGTACTCGATGCGGTAGTCGTCGTGCACGACCCCGTTCTCGTCCGGGGTGTCGAAGCAGCCCAGGCCGTTCTCGGTGATCATGATCGGCAGCTGGTAGCGATCCCAGTACTGGTTCAGCGCCACCCGCAGGCCTGTGGGGTTGATCGCCCAGCCCCACGGGCTGGCCTTGAGATACGGATTGGCCGTGCCGTGGCTCTGGCCGGCCGCCCAGCCCGCCTCGTCGATGACATTGGTGTAGTAGTACGAGAAGGTCATGAAGTCGGCCGTCCCCGCCGCCAGCTCCGCCTCGTCCTGCGGCCCGAACTGCAGCTCGATCCCGCGATCCGCGAAGTACCGCAGCGCGAAGCCGGGGTAGCGTCCGCGCAGCATGACGTCGGAGAAGTAGAGCTCCATCTGGTTCTGCTGCAATGCCGCCAGGACGTCCCCGGGCTTGCACGAGGCCGGGTCGACATTGCCGTGGCAGAGCATCATGCCGATCTTCAGCTCGGGGAACCGCTCGTGCGCCAAGATCGTCGCCCGGGCGCAGGCCACCATCTCGTTGTGCACCGCCTGGTACTTCGCCTCGTCGAGGTTGTCGACCTTGTCGGCAGCCACCCCGAGGTGGTTGAACGACTCGTGGGTGATCAGGTTGATCTGGTTCACCAGGATCCAGTGCTTCACCCGGCCCCCGAAGCGCTCGAAGAGCACCTCGCAGTAGCGGACGAAGAAGTCGATCACCTCGCGGGAGTACCAGCCGCTGTAGGCGGTGGTCAGATGCAGCGGGATCTCGTAGTGGGAGACCGTGATCACCGGCTCCATGCCATTGGCCAGCATCTCGTCGATCAGCCGGTCGTAGAAGGCCAGCCCCGCCTCGTTGGGCTCGGTCTCGTCCCCGTCAGGGAAGATCCGCGCCCAGTTGATCGAGGTCCGGAAGGCGTTCATCCCCGTCCCCGCCAGCAGCCGCAGGTCGTCGGCATAGGTGTGGTAGAAGTCGATCGCGTCCCGCTTCGGGTAGCGGCCGGCCTGGTCGGCCATCGCCGCCTCGACGTCGGCGGTGGTCAGCTCGGCGTTTCCGCGCTTCTCCAGCGGCAGGTCGCCGCGGAAGAGGTTGATGTCCGCCACGCACCAGCCCTTGCCGTCCGCCTGCCAGGCGCCCTCGGCCTGGTTGGCCGCGATCGCGCCGCCCCAGAGGAAGCCCTCCGGGAAGCCGTTCGGCACACTCATCACAGTGCTCCTGACTCGGCGTCGATCTCGATCTTCTCCAGCGCGGAAAGCCGGGCGTCGATCCGCTGGAACACCGAGGCGAGCTTGCGCACCAGCCGGTACTCGCTGTTCACCGTCATCAGGGTGTCCTGGGCGTGGGTGAACAGCATCGAGTAGGGGAGATCCTCCCCGGCCGCCGCCGCCTGGATGCAGTCGGTGTGCTGCCGGTGGGCCTCGCGCACCTTCACCTGGGCCTGATCCAGCAGGTCGGTGGCGGTGGCGAAGTCACCTTGCGCGTAGGCGTCTGCTGCCTCGAAGGAGAGCCTGCGCGCCTCGCCGGCGTTGATGATGATCTGCATCGCCGCCGGGACGAGCTTGTCTTCGTTGGTCATGTTTCTACAGTCCGTTCTTTGGTCAGGCGACCGAGGCGGCTTCGGCAGCCTCGGCGGCTTCGGTTTCAATGCTCTGCTTCTCGTACGACTTGAAGAAGGGGTACCAGATGGCTGTGGCCAGCACGACGATCGCCGCGAACAGCAGGAGTGCGGTGACCGAGCCCGTCGTGATCCAGGTGGAGATCGGGAACGGCATGTACCACATCTCGAACTGGAACATCGGGATCGGCGCGAACGGGATGACCTTGGTGAAGATCCACACCACCAGCGGCAGGACGATGCCCTGCAGCCACATCGGGATCATCAGCGTCGGGTTCCAGGCGATCGCGCCGAAGACCACCGGCTCGTTGATGTTGAAGATGGCCGGCGGCAGGCAGGCCCGGCCCAGCGCCTTGAGCTTGGCCGACTTCGACAGCATCAGCATGATCACCAGCGGGAAGGTCGCCCCGATGCCGCCCACCCACAGGTAGGTGGAGTAGATGGTGGCGTTGGTGACCAGATTGACCGCGGTCCCGTCCATGTTGGCCTGCATGGCCGCGAGCAGCACCGGGGTGAAGACGGGGGTCAGCACCCAGGACGAGATGCCCATCGAGTACAGGAAGCAGAAGATGAACAGCATCAGCGAGAAGCCCCACGGCGTCTCCATCACACCCGCCAGCGGCATGAAGACTGCCAGCACCGCGTTGTAGAGGTCGAACTGCAGCAGGTCGACGACGACCCAGCCGGTGACGATCACGACCGCGATCGGCAGCATGGCGTCGAACCAGGCGCGGACGAAGTCGGGGATCACCGACTCGTCGGAGAAGAACGAGAACTTGCCGAACATGCTCATCACCCAGCCGGTGAACAGGCCGGAGACGATCGCCACGAACATGCCGCCGGCGCCCAGCGCGCTGTGGCCGAAGCCAGGGGCGCCGTCGGCGACGACCTGCGGGGTGATGATGATGAGGAACAGCGAGATGCCGGCGAGGCCGGCGATGATCCGCTGCTTGCGGAGCCGCTTCTTCTCCATCAGGTTGAACGGGATCAGGAAGGCCACGAAGAGCGAGACCATGCCCATGGTCCAGCCGAACGGAGTCCAGAAGCTGGGCAGCCAGGGCACGTAGTCGTTCAGGATCGCGAGCATCGCGAACAGCGAGCCGAGGAAGATGAACGGCAGGGTCTGCATGATCGAGTCCTTGAGGGTCACGATCCAGACGTTGTTGTTGATCTTGGCCATGCGCGGCGAGAACGAGTTCTCCAGCCAGTAGATGAACTTCTTCATCGGGGTGCGCCCTCCTAGCCCAGCTCGGCGAGCAGATGGTCGACGGCCTTGTTGCCGTCGAGGGTGGAGTAGTACTCCGGCTTCATGAGGATCACCTTCACCGGGTGGTCGCCGATGTACTCGTCCACTTCGTCGAGGATGTAGGCCAAGTGGGGGCCCACCATCAGCACGTCGATCTCGTCGACGTAGTTCTCGATCTCGGCCTCGCCCCGGGCGACGACCTTCGCTTCAATTCCGCGGGCGGACGCCGCCTTGCGGATGTTGGCCGCCATGAACCCGCTGCTCGCACCCGAGCCACACACCAAAAGGATCCGTAACTGCTTCACTGCGCCTCCTTGTCGCCGGAGCACCGCTGTTGGTGCTCACCGTCCCACAGTGGCCGACCTGGCCGGGCTGGAGCCACCAGAGTGTCTTCCGCACCCCAGGAAGCCGGACCGGCGGTCTTCCGGGGGTGCGGAAGAGTCCCTGGTGGCGTTTCCTCCGCCCAGGGTCAATGATCGGCAGTCAGGAGGGCCGACGACGAACCATGGAGACACGCCAGGAGCGCCAGCAGCAGCTCGTCAACGAGCTGCGGGCGGCCGAAGGACGGTTGACCGGCCGTGAGCTGGGACTGCGGCTGGGAGTCACCACCCGCAGCGTCCGCGACTACGTGCGCGCCATCAACTCCGGCGCCAGGGCTCCGTTGATCATCTCCGACCAGGACGGCTACCGGCTCGACGAGCGGGCCTACCGGCAGCACCGGAACAGCCGCGGCAGGCGGCGCGGCGGCTATGACAGCCCCGAGAAGCGGCTCTACTACATCGTCCGCTACCTGGTGGGCCACGCCGCCGGGGCGGACGTCTTCGAACTGGGGGAGCACCTCAGCGTGAGCCCCGCCACCATCGAAGCCGATCTGGGCCGCGCCCGGGAGCTGCTGCGCGAGCACCAGCTGGTGATCCGGCGGGACCGCGAGATCGTCCGCATCGAGGGGCCGGAACGGCAGCAGCGCAAGCTGGTGCGCCACCTGCTGCTCGGCTCCGGTGAGACCGGCCTGCCCAGCCTGGACGGCCCGCAGCGGCACGGCCGCGCCCGCCGGCTGCACGACGCGGCGATCGGGGAACTGGCCGAGGCGGGGCTGGACGTCAACGAGTACGTCCTGAACGACCTGGTGATGCACCTGACCATCGCCGCC
Organism: uncultured Propionibacteriaceae bacterium; assembly: GCA_964563205.1. GTDB lineage: Bacteria > Actinomycetota > Actinomycetes > Propionibacteriales > Propionibacteriaceae > Propionicimonas. The sequence continues at coordinate 9,087 of CAZLWS010000019.1, forward strand.
GACCGGATCAGCGCAGGACACGTGCTGAGCGCCGTCGGCGAGCCGCTGCCGACCGGCCGCCGGGCCGCTGTCTGGGCGGCCGCCGAAGGCCTGGCCGGCGCGGTGCGGCAGATCTTCGACGTGGTGCTCTCCGAGGCCGACCTGCAGAACCTGCACGACATCCTGGCCACCCGGGTCTCGGAGACCGCCGTCCGCACCGCCGTCTCCGCCGAGGCGCTGGGGATCACCCGCGAGGCGCTGCGCGACCCCTCCCACCAGTTCCTGCTTGACCTCTACGACGAGTCGACCGTGCTCGCGCTGGCGCTCCACGTCCAGGCGCTCATCCTGCGGGCCGGGAACGGAGAGAGCCTGGACACTCCGCTGGGCCCGGACTTCCGCCACATGCACCCGCTCATTCACGAGCTGGCCCTGCAGTTCGCGCACCGCATCGAGGCTCGCACCGGGATCGAGGTGGGCGCCGGCGAGGTCGACTTCCTCGCCTTCCACCTGGGCAACCAGGTGCAGCGTCAGATGACCCAGGGCCCGCCGGTCACCATCACCTGCGTCGCGCCGCGCTACAGCGACCTGCACGAGCAGCTCGCGACCCGGTTGTCCCGAGTGGTGCAGGAGAACGCGGTGGTCGAAAGCCTGGTGACCAGCCTCAGCCACGACTGGTCGACGGTCACCAGCGACCTGGTGGTGTCGGTGGTGGATCTCGACCTCGACACCCTGCCCGTGTTGCGAATCAGCCCCTTCTTGACGGACGCCGACATCGACAAGGTGGCGGCCGCCGTCCGGGCCGAGCGGGTGCGCACCGCGCGGGCGAAGCTGCGCTCCAACATGATCTCGCTGCTGGATCCCAACCTCTTCCACCACCGTGAGCAGGTCGCCGGCAAACTGGACGCGCTCACCCTGCTGAGCCGCACGCTGGAGCGCGAGGGCTACGTCGCCCGGGGCTTCCTGGCGGACGTGCTGGACCGCGAGCGGCGGTCGCCGACCGCTTTCGGCGGCCAGTTCGCCATTCCCCATTCGATGTACATGGACGCGGCCAAGACCGGGATCGCAGTGCTGGTCAGCGACACCCCGATCCCCTGGGGTCCGTCCTCGGTGCGGCTCGTGCTGATGTTCGCGGTGAGCCCGGACGGCCGTCCGGTGTTCCGCGACGTGCTGGACGAGCTGATCGGCGTGCTGAACGACCCGGCGAACATCGTCACCCTGCTGGACGCCTGCGACGACCACCACGGCTTCGTGCGCCGGCTCAGCCGGCTGCTGAGCGAGTGATCAGGCGGTGGCCGGGACCGGGTCCTGGACGTCCGCGGCCGTGAGGCGGCGCAGCGTCCGGTAGGAGCCGACCGCGATGAGGGCGGCGACGGCGGCGGAGGCGACCACCACCCAGAAGCCTGCGTGGTAGCCGCCGGTGTCGATGGCCTTGCCGGCCACGCTGGAGCCCAGCGAGGCGCCGATGCCGATGCCGGTGCCCATCCAGGCCAGGCTCTCGGTCAGGCGCGGGGCCGGCGCCAGCTGCTTGATCAGCGTGTTGCCGTTGATCAGGGTCGGCGCGATCGTGACCCCGACCACCACGCCGACCGCCGCGAGCAGCAGGACGGAGTTGGCGGCGAGCAGCCCGAGGGCGGTGACCAGCAGCGCGACGACTCCCACCAGGAACCGGATCGGCAGCGGCGAGCGCCAGTGCCGGGCGCCGTAGTAGAACCCGGCGGCTGCCGAGGCGAGTGCGAAGACGGCCAGCACCAGGCCGGCCGAGCCGCGGGCGTCCATCGAGGTCGCGGCGGCGACGACGGTGATGTCGATGCTGCCGAAGACGGCGCCGATCAGCAGGTTGACCGCGATCACCGGCCCGACCCCAGGGAACAGGATGACCAGCCGCTCCCGCAACGGCACGCGGGCGCCGGTCACAGCGGCTCGAGGCAGGATCGGAGGCTCGGTGGAGCGCTGGGCGTAGAAGGCCAGCGCTCCCACCAGGGTCAGCACGACGGGCAGCACCAGGCCCGCCACCGGGTGAACCAGGGTCGCCATCGCGGTGGCCACCACCGGGCCGACCACGAAGGTCAGCTCGTCCAGGGTGGATTCCAGCGCGAAGGCGGTGTGCAGCTTGCCGGGGTCGGCGGTGACATGGTTCCAGCGGGCCCGGACCAGCGCGCCCGGCGCGCCTCCGGTGGCGCCGGCGAGCACCGCCGCCGGGAACAGCGTCCACACCGGAGTCTGCAGCAGCGCGAGCACGACGAGCGCGGCGATGCTGAGGCAGCTCACGATCGCCGCCGGCAGCATCACCCGGCGCTGCCCGTGGCGATCGACCAGGTTGGAGAGCACGGCGGTGCCGAGCGCCCACGCGAACCCGTTGGCGGCGGCCAGGGCGCCGGCGAGCTCGTAGCTGCCGTAGATGCCCGAGACCATCAGCACCAGCCCGATGCCCATCATGGCGCCGCCGGAACGGGCCAACAGGCCGGCTGAGGAGAACTTCAGGGCGCCCGGGATACGGAGAATGTCGAGGTACGGACGCATCAGACGATTCTCTCACGTCCCGCGCGCAGCAGCTAATCCGTCAGGCGGTGGATTCACCGGTTCAGGGTGTCCTCCGAGGCTCGGGCGATGTGGAGGGCGAGGTAGGCGACCTCTTCGTCCGGGATGCGCACCTCGTGCTCCTGCTCGACGTAGCTGCGGACGCGCTCGGCGGCCGCCAGGGCACGCGGATAGCGGGTGCTCATGGTCCGGAACAGGAAGTCCTCGTCGCCGCGCAGCAGCCGGTCCTCGAACAGCCGCTCGGCGAAGAACTGCAGATGGATGACGAAGCGGGAGCCGTGCAGGTCGTCGCGGTTAATGCTGATCGCGGCCGCGTTGGTGACGATCGTCATGATCGAGCTGATCAGGCCGACCACCCGCACCGAGTTCACAGCGGGCCGTCCCAACTCGGCGTTGACCAGATGGAAGGCGATGTTCGCCGCCTCCTGATGGGGGAGCTCCACGTCCAGGCGCTCCCGCATCAAGCTCAGCGCACGCAATCCGATCGCGTACTCGCTGGGGTAGACGTTGCGCACCTCCCAGGCCAGCCGGTTGGTGACCACCAGCCCTTCACGGTGCCGGGAGACCGCGAAGTGCAGGTGGTCGGTGAGCGTCAGGTAGATGTGCGGATCGAGCTGGAGGCCGGATCCCTCGGCGTCCGCCACGATCGCCCGCGCCAGATCGACGTACTCGGCCGGGATCTGCGCCAGAAGTTCCACCAGGTTGCGATGGTCGGCGTCGTCCAGGCCGACGAAGACGCGATCGGCCTGGTCGGGCCCGACCACCTCGCCGGCCTTGCGGTTGAACCCGATCCCGCGACCCAGCAGAACACGCTCCAGACCACGTTCGTCCTCTACCAGCACGACGCTGGAATTGAGGACCTTCTTGATGATCTGCATGACTACTCCCGGTAGCCCCGGCCGGTCATGGATTGCTCACGACAGGTCGGCGCCGTTGGAGGCGATGACCTTCCGGTACCAGTGGAAGGAATCCTTGCGGCTTCGATTGCCCGTCCCGTTGCCCAGGTCGTCGTAGTCCACATATATGAAGCCGTACCGCTTGCTGATCTGCGAGGTCGACGCGCTGATCAGGTCGATCGGCGCCCAGCTGGTGTACCCCATCAGGTCCACGCCCTCGTCGACCGCCCGGATCATCTCGGCGAAGTGCGCCCGGAAGTAGTCGATCCGGTACGGGTCGTGGATGCTGCCGTCCGGCTCTAGCACATCGCGCATCCCCAGGCCGTTCTCCACGACGAACAGCGGCTTGTTGTAGCGGTCGTAGAGGTCGATGAGAGAGATCCGCAGCCCCACCGGGTCGATCTGCCAGCCCCATTCCGACGACTCCAGGTACGGGTTCTTCACTCCCAGGACGGTGTTGCCGGGGGTGCGGTCCGCGTCCGGACGAACCGACTCGGTCATCGTCATGTAGTACGAGAACGAGATGAAGTCGACCGGATGGGCCTTCAGCAACTCCTTGTCGCCGTCCTGGAACGGGATCGTGATCCCCTTGCGCTCCAAGGCGCGCAACGCCAGGCGCGGGTACTCGCCGCCGGCCTGGACGTCGGTGCACAGGTAGAGCATGCGCTCCTTGGCCTGGGTCGCGGCGACGTCGTCGGGGTGGCAGGTGTTCGGGTACGTGGTGAGCATGGTCAGCATGCAGCCCAGCTTCGACTCCGGCCACTGCTCGTGCAGCATCTTCGTGATCGACGCGGAGGCGACGAACTGGTGGTGCAGGGCGGTGTAGCAGGCCTGCTCGACGCTGCCTTCGACGGTCTCCTCGATGATGCCGCCGGAGGTGAACGGGTGCCGGATGATGCTGTCGATCTCGTTGAACGACAGCCACAGCTTGACCAGATGCCCGAACCGGTCGAAGCAGGTCTGCACGAAGCGCTCGAACAGGGCGATCGTGCTGCGCTCCACCCAGCAGTTGTTCTTCAGCACCAGCGCCAGCGGCGGGTCGTAGTGCGACAGCGTGACCAGCGGCTCGATGCCCAGCTCCCGCATCCGGGTGAACAGGCCCAGGTAGAAGGCGATGCCCTCCTCTTTGGGCTCCAGCTCCTCACCGGTGGGGTAGAGCCGCGTCCAGGCGATCGAGACCCGCAGCACGGTGAAGCCCAGCTCGGCGAAGAGCTCCAGATCCTCTGGGTAGCGGTGGTAGAAGTCGATGCCGCGCCGCTTGGGGTAGTAGGTGACGTCCTCGTCCGCCATCGCCTCGGTGACGCTCGCCACGGTGTGGTGATGATGGACCGCGTACTCCTTGGGATCGGTCAGCGGGCGGTACTTGGCGACGTCGGAGGCCGCGGGCCCCCGTCCGCCTTCGCGCCAGCCGCCTTCGCACTGGTTGGCGGCCAGCGCGCCGCCCCACAGGAAACCCTCCGGAAGACTCACTGCGCCGCCACCTTCTGTCGCACGGTTAGGACGAGGGTACCGGCCTTGACCTCGCCGAGGCCCGTCACGGCCACCTCCGCGTCCGGATTGAGGACGACGACCGGGGTGGTGGTGTCGAGGCCCGCCGCCTTGATGGCGTCGAGGTCGGCGGTCAGCACCAGGTCGCCGGCGGCCACCTGATCGCCCTGCTTGACATGGGCGGTGAACGGCGCGCCCTGCAGCTGGACGGTGTCGAGCCCGACGTGGACGAGCACCTCAGTGCCGTCCGCGCCACGGATGCCGATCGCGTGGCGGGAATCCAGCAGGCTGACGACCTCGCCGGAGATCGGAGCCCGGACCTCGCCGCTGGACGGACGGATCGCCAGGCCGGCGCCGAGGATGCCGCCGGAGAAGACCGCGTCGTTCACCTCGCTCAGCGGGATCGCCTCGCCGGCCAGCGGGGACGCCACCTCGGCCGAGGCGCCGGCGGCGAGCATCGTGGGAGCGAGATCCTCGGCCTTGGCCTGGGTGTCGAGGGCCTTGACGGTCGCCGAGTCGGCGTCGCTCCAGGTGACGAACGACACCGCGAAGGCGGTGCCCAGGGCGATCAGGGCGCCGAGGATGGCGTTGATGAAGTTCCACGGGTTGGCGGCGTCCACGTACATCGAGACGCTGGCGGCGCCAGGGCTGACCACGGCGAAAGCCGAGACCGTGGTGAGGCCGAGGTAGGAGCCGCCTGCGAGGGCGCCCGCGATCACGGAGATCATCGCGCGCCGGTTCTGCAGGGTGACGCCGTACAGGGCGGGCTCGGTGATGCCGAAGAAGGCCGACACGCCCGCGGAGATCGCGGTGCCGCGCAGGGCCTTGTTCTTGGTGCGCAGCGCCACGCCGAAGCTGGAGCCGGATTCGGCCAGGTTGTGCGCCAGCGAGGCCACCAGGTAGAAGGAGTCTTTGCCGTGCTCGGCGACGGTGGCGATGGTCGGCGGCAGGAAGGCCTTGTGCATGCCCACCGAGATGAAGAACGGCAGCACGGCGGCCAGCAGCGCGATCGCCACCCAGCCGAGGGTGCCGTGCAGCCACAGCATGGCGGAGGTCAGCAGGGTGCCGAGCCAGAACCCGAGCGGGCCGAGCAGGAAGATCATGATCGGGGAGACGATCAGGAAGCACATCAGGGACACGAAGAAGGTGCGGATCGGGCCTGGCGTGATCTTGGTCACGTACCGCTCGACAACCGACAGCAGCAGGACCGTGAGGATGGACGGGAACACCTGCGCGTTGTAGGCGATCGCCGGGACGGTCAGGCCGAACAGGGCGGCGCCGCCCTCACCGGTGATCAGGCTGGTGAAGCCGGGGTACACCAGCAGGCCGACCAGGCCGAGGGCGAGCGGGATGTTGGTCTCGAGCTTCTTGGCGGCGGTGTAGGCGACCAGCAGCGGCAGGAAGAAGAAGACCGCGTCCGGAATCGCGCTCAGAATCAGGTAGCTCTGATCGGCCTTGTCGAGCCAGGCCATGGCCGAGGCGAGGATCAGGAAGGACTTGAAGATGCCGGCGCCGGCGATGGCCGGGATGATCGGCACGAAGACGCTGACCACGAAGTCCATCGTGACCGAGCCGGCCCGCTTCCAGGTGAGCGGCTGCTTCACCGCCGGGGCAGCCGAGCCCCCGCCCGGTCCGCGCAGCTTCTCTAGCGCGGAATGGAAGTCGGCGACCTTGCTGCCGACGATCACCTGGGTCTGCGGGCCGCGCACCACCCCCATGACGCCCGGGACGGCCTTCAAGGCGGCTTCGTCGACCAGCTTGTCGTCGGCGAGGCTGAACCGAAGCCGGGTCGAGCAGTGCTGCAGGGCGTTCACGTTCCCGGGCCCGCCGACATGGGCGAGGATCTCACGGGCGCTGTCTGATGTGGTCATCCCAAACTCCTTCGTTCACTCCGGGTCTGCGCAGGGCAAACAAAAAAGGACCCGGGGCTCCGCTTTCGCACTGCCCGGATCCTGCCTGCGTGACCAGTCACATGTCCGTCGCCCAGTGTGACAGAACGGCTCAGGGGCCGCAAGCGTAGCGGCGCGGCTTCCCCGGCCCGAGGTCGGCGAGAGTGGCAACCGGCTCGATCGGCACCTCGCGGCCGAGCAAAGTGCGCAGCGCGGTCTCGATACGCCGGGTGTCGCCCTGGACGACCCGGGCCCGGACGGAGCCGTCGGCGCTCTGGTGCACCGTCCAGCCCAGGGCGCCCGCGGCCTGGAGTTGCTGGGTGAGATCGATGCTGGAGACCTCCGAGCCGTCCGCGGCGCGGAACCGGACGTGCGCCCGTCCCTCCAGATCGGCCAGGGCGGGGCGTCCGTCCAGTTCGACCAGCCGGGCGTGGTCGCCGGTGCGGTAACGGACCAGCGGCAGCAGCGGGTTCTCGCCGGCGGTGACCACGATCTCGCCCAGCTCGCCGTCGGGGACCGGGCGGCCGTGGTCGTCCAGGATCTCGACCAGCAGGCGGCGCGGCAGGATGCGGAACGGGCCGTCGTCGGTGCGGACGCCGATCGGACGGGTCTCGTGCAGCCCGTAGACGTCGAACACCGGGCAGTCGAAGGCCTCTCTCAGCCGCGCCCGCAGGGATGCGGAGAGCGCCATCGCGCCGGAGAACAGGGCCAGCGGACGCACCGCGTCCACCAGGTCGGGGGCCAGCAGCTCGGCCAGTGTCGACGGGTCGCCGGTGATCACCTGCGGATCCTGCGCGAGCAGGAAGTCGCGCCGGGCGCCGGGGTAGGGCCATTCGGCCTCGGCCAGGTTGATCCGGGCCATGGCAGCCTGCTCGAAGCCGCTGATCACCGAGGCGTAGGTGAACGCCTGGTGCTGCAGGACGAGGTTCACCAGCGCCATGCGGTCGGCCGTTGGCTGCCAGTCGACGCCCTCGGCGCGGACCAGGTCGACCAGCAGGTGGAAGGAGCGGGCCACCTCCTCGACGTCGTCGGGGATCATCAGCGCCGCCCCGGTCGAGCCGGAGCTGGAACCGTGCAGCAGCCGGCTGAAGTCGGCGTCCAGCGGGACGAAGGCCGCGACGTCGGCGGCCAGGTCGGCGCGGCCGATGACGGGGAAGTCGGCCAGGGTGTCGAGACCGGTAAGGCGCCGGTAGGCGGGGAGCTTCCGGGCGACGGCCAGGTGCTCCTCCAGCCAGCCCTCGGTCGAAAGCGGACGCCGGGTGCGCTCGAGCTGCTCGGCGGTGAGCCGGTCGCCGGCGGCGTGCGTCCAGCGGGGCGCCGCCGGGTGATGCCGGACGTACGCCAGCCGCGCCGCTCCGTCCGGGGTGAGCGTTGGCCAGCGTTCCGCGTCGGTGAGCACCGCCGAGACGCCGGGCCGGTACTCGGCGATCGCCAGCAGGTCGTCACTCACGGCTGTACCTCGCCGCGGCCTCGCGGGCGCGGGCGTCCTCCAGCCGGCGGCGGAGTTCGTCGCGGTGGCGGTGCTCGGCGAAGCTGGCTGCCAGAGCCTGGTTGAACGTCAGCGAATCTCGGGCGGCCAGGGCGGCGCGGGCCGCGTCCGGATGCTCACCGGCGGGGAGCTGCCCGTTCCACAGCAGAAAGGTGCGGGCCGCCTCCTCGCGCCGCTCGGCATCCGCGATCCATTCGGCCGGATCGACCACCGGCGCCAGCCGGAGCCCGAGCGCGTCCAGGGCCAGCGTGTCGCGCGGGTCGACCAGCGGCAGGGATTCGCCCTCCCGCGGTCCGACGCTCAGCGGTGGGTCGAAGGAGCCGAGCAGCAGCTCACTGGCGAACAGCCACAGGCCGACCGCCACGCCACGCCGCACCCGGTCGTCGGCGGCGAAGGGCAGCCCGGCCAGCCGCGACAGGGTGTGCGTGCCGAACAGATCACCGGCCAGGGCGCGGATCGAGACCTGCTCATCCAGGAAGTCCGAGGGCACGGTGGAGAGCCGGGCGGCGACCGCCAGCGCCGACGGGCCGGGCCGCAACGACGCCCACTGGTCGTCCTCCACCGGCGCGATCGCGCTCCACTGCCGCAGCAGTTCCTCGGTGTCAGCCATGAATCACCTCCGCCAGCCGGGCGCAGACCGCCGGCGCGTCGTCCATCGATTCCAGGTAGGCCACCTGGTAACCCGCCTGGGCGGCTAGCGGCTCCACCAACCGGCCCCGATCAAGCAGCACCAGGGTGGCCGTGGTCAACTTGGGACGCACGTGCGCCGCCACCTGCGCGTACGGATCGTTGCCGACCCCGAACATCGAACTCAAACCGTCGTCGGAGAGCACCACCAGATGCCGCCGGACGGCGTCGCCGGCCTCCGGCAGGCCGGCGTAGCGGTCGCGCAGCAGATCGAGCGGGAACGCGGTGCCGCCCGCATAGAAGAAGGCGATCCCCGCCATCACCGCCACCGGATCGCGCAGGAAGCGGTCCGGTCCGGCGACCTGACCAGGGCTCGCCCAGCTGGTCGGACGCACCGCGCCGCCGCCCCGCAGCACCGACAGCGCCAGGATCGCGCCGGCCAGGACGGCTGGCGAGCCGCGCCTCGGATCGGGCATCGAACCGGAGGAGTCGATGTAGAGGTCGAGCCGGACGCTCACCGGCGCGGGACGTTCCGGGTCGTCGATCCGGACGCGCCGCCGGGTGGTGACCCCCGGCAGGATCTCGGGCGCCGCGGTCAGGCTGCCGGGCCAGTCCAGGTCGGCCAGGTCGTCGCCCAGCTCCCACTGCTCCAGCGGGCCGGGCAGGTCGGCGGCGTCCTCCCTCGGACGGAGCTCGGTGAGCGGCTTCACCCAGGGCCGGGCCTGGTTGCGGTACCAGGCGGCCATCACCGCGTCCGCCAGCGAGGGGTCATACAGCGCCAGCGTCTCGGCCAGGCCGTAGCCCTGGCCGGCTGCTGGTCGTGACCCTTCCTCCGGCTCAGGAGTCGCGGTAGGGCTGGCGCCTGCTGCCGCGGGATGGACGGCTGGCGCCGAAAGCCGCGGATCGCCCAGCACCGCGCCGATCTCGGCGGCGGTGGGCGCCTCCGCACCGGCTTCGCCCGCGCAGCCGGCCAGGAGCGCTTTCCGCACGTCACCGGTGCGCCGCAGGTAGGGTGCGACCAGCATTCCGAAGGAGAGCGCCCCGGAGATCGGGTCGTCGGCGAAAACCCTGGTCAGCCGGGCCAGCAGATGCGCGTCCGCCACCGGATCGGCCAGGATCTGGGCATCGATGGCCTGCTCGGCGGCCTGAACCTCGGCTTTGGCCGCCTGGAGCTTGTTCTCCTGCTCCGCGTACTTGTCCTGCGCGACGGCAATCCACACCGGCTCCTGAGGCCTGACCTGCGGCTGGTCGGGTCGCCGTTTGGCAGGCGGATCAACCTCGCACAGCGTGCCCGGCGGCAGCGCCCAGGAGAGCTCGTAGGCCCGCCGGAGCACCCAGCTGAGTGGGTCCGTCGGCTTCTCCACCGACAGCCGCCGCCAAAGCCGGATCATGCCCGGTTCGGCCTCCGGGTCGCGGCGGCGCTGCAGCGCGGCGACCCGCAGGTTGATCAGCTGGTCCGACCACAGATTGCTGAGCAGGTTCAGCAGGTCGGCCGGCGCCGGACGGTCGCTGGCCAGCAACGCGCGTCCCAGCTGATGACGCAGCTTCAGCGAGTCCAGCCGGGTGCTGGGGGAGAGCACGTGGTGGCCGATCTCGTGGGCGAAGACGCTCTCCAGTTCGGCGGCGGCGTCGGCTGTCGTGAGCGCCGGCACGTCCACGGTGATCTGGGGCGGGAACGAGAACCAGGCGAAGCTGGGCGGATCCGGCTCGGCCACCAGCTCCGGGTCGTGCAGTTGGACGCCCCACAGCGCCTGCGCGGAGGCCCAGGCGGGCCGCCAGTCGAGATCGCTCACTGCCCGGCCCCCTCGGCGGGGACGCTCAGGGTGACCAGGTAGGAATCCGGGGAGGCCGTGATCCGGACGCCGGCGGGGTCGGTGTCGACCCCGCACTCCGGGGTCTCGCCGAGTTCGGTGAGCAGGGCGCCGAACGCGTCGGCGTCCAGCTGCCACCAAGTCTCGCCCGCCAGGATCACCCAGCGTCCGGTGATCGAGCCGCGTCCGGCGCGGGCGGGCGGAGCGAGCCACGGGCCGGCCAGGCCGGAGAATCCGCCGGTCCGCAGCACCTGCCCACGCCCAGCCGCCCGGCCGGGCCACCAATAGGGATCCAGTTGCTGCAGCTCAGCGAAGTCGGAGAGCGATTCAGGGGAGAACCCGAGGGCGGCCGCGACCGCGAGCTCCGGCAGCACCGGCAACAGCCGGAGCGCCTCGAAACGCAGGCCGAACGCCCCGGCCCGCCAGCCCGCGATCGAGGCGAGCTGGTGGACGTCAGGCGCCGGAGCGGCGGCCAGGCCGGCGGCCAGGAAGTGGTGGAAGAGCGCCGGGCTGCCGCCCCAGGCGGCGACGTTGGCGGTGGCCACGGCGAGTTCCTCGGCGGACAGGCGGGGCGCCGCCGTCGGAGTGGGCTTGACCCAGGCGTTGACGAACTGGACGGGCCGGCTGACGATCCTCACGGCGTCCTCCCGGGCCGTCCCTGCACCCAGCGCAGGTAGCCGGAGTAGCGCTGATGCAGGTACTTCAGCGCGGCGAGGTCGTCGAAGTGCCGTCCGTAGAGCTTTCCGGCCGAGGAGATCCGGTGCAGCTGGGATTCGATCGCCGTGATCCGCTGGCTGGTCTCGACTGCGCCGAGTCCGTCCAGGCCTTTGTCGAACTCGGCCAGCAGGGCGCCCACCGGGTCGTCCACGGCGAGGCCGAGGGCGTCGAACTGCCGGTTGGAGTCGGCGAACAGTCCGGCCAGCCAGCTGGTCAGGTCGCTGGCCAGTTCGGGCTCCGCGCCCACGTCGAAGCGGGCGTGGGTCAGGTTGGGCAGCAGCTTGCCGCGCAGCGCGAACGGCAGCACGGCGGCCACGTCCGCCAGCCCGACCTCGGCCTGCCCGCGGAACCAGGCGATCGCCTTGGCGTACAGGACGAGGCTTTGCAGGCTGCGGACCGACAGGCTGTTGAGGGTCTGGGAGCCGAGGTCGGCCTGCTGGTCGGCACCGCTGTTGGCCTCGATCACCTCGCTGACCCGGCCGCCGGCGGTCATCACGGTGTCCTTGGTGCGGTACTCGAACTGCCGTCCGCCGTGCTGGACGAACTCGAAGTGGCTGAAGAAGAACTCCAGCCGCCGTCGGACCGGTGCCGGCAGCGGGACGGCGCGGATCTCGGCCAGCATGGCGGTCTGCTCGGCCGAAGTGAACACCAGCTCGGCGGGGACGTGCTCCTCGGGCTTCTCCCCTGCCTCGACCCGCGCCACCAGTTCGCTGAAGAAGCGGCTGTTGAAGCCGAGCGCGGCCACGGTGACGTCCATCCGGTCCTTGAGGGCCTGGATCACGGGGAAGGTTCCGCCGCCGGCGTCGTCGTTGGCGGTGAAGAACCAGCTTTCGACGCCCTGGCCGGGGTCGGTGCGATGCAGTTGGTCGTGGCTCTCGACGTAGCCCTCGGCGACCATGGTGAGCAGCGCCGACTGGGTCTTGGTGGGGATGCGGTTGTACTCGTCCACGATCTTCACTGGACGGGTCAGCCACTCTCGCCAGGCGATGCCGATGTCGGCCAGCCGGCTCGCGTTCACCAGGTCGCGCGGCAGCGGGATGCCGACCAGGTCGCTGATGGTGAGCTGCGGCTGCCCCTGCTGGACGCCGCGGCGCACCTCTTCGGGCGTAGAGCCGGCCAGGACGCCCATCAGCACGGCGAGGGTGGTCTTGCCGCGTCCGGGGCCGCCGATCAGCAGGCACTTGCCGCCGACCGCGAAGGTGAGCAGCGGAATCAGCACGTTCGAGGCGAAGGAGGGGTCGCGCGGCAGGGTGAGCTGGGCGCCGGCGTCGCCGAGCTTGTAGGTCAGCGGCGTGCCGTGGCTGAACTCGATGTCGTAGTACGGCGAGATCACCGCGCGGTTGACCAGCCAGTAGTAGGCCCGGCGCAGCTTCTCGTCCAGGTCGGGCTTCGCGGGCTGCCCGGGCGGGGTGAACAGGTCGGCCGTGGTGCGCGGCTCAACGGACGCCCCCTCGCCGTGCGTGGTCGGCGAAGCGGAGAGCTTGTTCCAGCGGTCGGCCATGGAGGTCAGACTAGGCCTTCCGCTGTTCCAGTGGCAGCGCAAAGCTCGTCCGGCGGGCGACGGCGGCTTCGACCAGCGGGACGGCCGCCGCCACGCGTTCGGCCGGCGCTCCGCGCACCTCGGCCCAGGGGGTCGGGTGCGCGTCCAGCACCTCGCGGAAGCGCTGCTGCATGGCGTGCCGGATGTGCTCGCCGTCGCGGGAGCCGTCGTTAACCCAGGGGATCTCGTCGCCGGTCAGCAGGTAGAGGTCCGGCAGGTGGGCCGCGGCCCGGGCCAGGATCGGCAGCGACTCGATGCCGAGGTAGCGCTCGTGCCAGAGCGCGGTGGCGAGCACGTCGGTGTCGCAGATCAGCAACGGAAGGGGGGCGCGGCGCAGCGCGACCTCCTCCATGACGATCTGCCGGTCGACGATCAGGTCGAACTCGTCGGGCCGCCACGGCTCGTCGAGGCCGCCTTCGCGAGCGAAGGTGTGTTCGCGTCCGTACTCGGGCACCCAGGGGGCGCCGAAATGGGCCGCCAGATCCTCCGCGAGCGTGGTGGAGCCGGTGGACTCCGCGCCGAGGATCACCACCCGGGCAGCCAGGCCGGCGCGGGTCGCGGGGCTGAGCTCGTGCCAGTGGCCCGCCAGATCCGCGCGGACGGCCGTGCCGGAGATCTGGTTGCCGGTGCGACCGGCGTCCACCTGCACCCAGGTCGCCCCAAGCCGGCGGGCGAGTTCGGCGCCATAGGTGTCGGAGCTGAAGACCGCGTCCACCTTGTCGTCCAGCAGCGACTCGATCACGGCCATGTGCGCGTCCCAGGCGGCGGGGGAGTCGTAGTCGATCTCGGCCTCGTCCATGCCGCCGACCACCCGGGCGGTCGGGTGATCCTCGGTCAGCCAGTCGACGCGCTGCTGCAGCGTGATCGACTCGACTTCCGAGGCCAGCACCTCGACGGTGACCCGCTCGCAGGCGCGCAGCGCGCTGCGGATGAGGTGGTGATGCCCCGAATGCGGGGGATAGAACTTCCCCAGCACCAGTCCGTGCTTGAAAGGGTCAGCCGCCATGGAGCGACCCCTGCGCCTGTTGTGACGATCTGTGTGCCTGTCGAAGGGTCGTCTCCGCGTTGCGTCGTGCGATGGCCCGCCAGCTCAGGTAGCCGGTGACGCAGAGTGCGCCGAACCCGGCGTAGAGCACCGAGGTGAGCACCAGCCCGGTCACGGCGTAGAGCCAGACGTAGCCGATGTCGACCGCCAGCCACACGAACCAGTTCTGGATCCACTTGCGGTTGAGCATGTACTGCGCGGCGAGGCTGCCGGCGGTGGCAGCGGCGTCCGGCACCGCGATGGTCGAGTCGGTGAAGCTGAGCAGCACCCAGGCCAGCATCGCTGCGGCCGCCAGCCCGGCCAGCATCAACGGCAGCACCGCCCGGCGCGGGATCGACCCGATGTACTCCGAATCCTGCTCGGCGCCCCGCGTCCAGCGCAGCCAGCCGTGGATCGCCAGCGCGGCGAACACCACCTGCAGGCCCGTGGTGGCGTACAGCCCGTTGGCCGCGAACAGCCCGATGAACACCAGGTTGTTGGCCAGCCCGATCGGGTAGGTCCAGACATTGCGCAGCACCGCCAGCACCACGCACACGACGCCGGTGGTGAACCCGAGCACCTCGGTCCAGTTCGCGATCAGCCAGTCCAGCACGCCCGCCAGCGTAGAGCGTCACCATGGCGGCGTCTGACGCAACCGTTGTTCGGCCTAGGGATCAGGTGGCCGAACAACGACTGCATCAGGCGCGTCAGACGGAGTTCGGACGCCCTCAACTGCATGGAATTCCGCTGATTTCATGCACGGTGTCAGGGGATTCTCGGCAATGCGCGAAATGGCCCGATATTCTTCACAGCAGGAACACAGGTCGTCGTTCCTGCCGATGTGCACGAGGGAGCGCACTACATCATGACCCACCCCGTCGCCACTTTGCGCCGCGCCGTCCGCCGCGGCTTGGCCACTGTCTTCGCCGCGTCCCTGTTGTGGACGACGGCGTTCGTCCCCGCGCAGGCCGAGGGCGACCCGTCCGCACCCCCGGATGAGCTGATCTCCGCCACCGAAGCGGCCGTCGAGCCCACGGAGGCGCCAGTCGAGCCGACCGAGGCTCCCGTGACCGAGGGCGAGGCGGTGCAGTCGGAGAGGCCGACCGAACCGACCGGCAAGCTGGACCGTCCGGCGGCCGGGGCTGCCGATGCGCCGAAGACTCCTCAGCACCGGACGCGAGGGCTCAGCGAACCGGCTCAGGTGACCGAGAAACGGGAACTCTTCACCGAGGCCTTGGAATCGGAGGATGAGCCGATCGAGTCGATCTACGGGTGGGTGTGGGACGACTACTCCTTCGACAACCTGACGGACGTCGCTGTCGAGGTGTACGCCGTGGGCTCCGAAGAGCCGTACGCCACCACGACCACCTCCTACGGCTTCTATGTGTTCGAGGGGCTGCCGGCCGGAAGCTACGAGGTGCGGTTCTTCCACGCCGACTTCTTCCCCGAGTGGTGGAATGACGTCAGGGACCGGTGGGAGGCCACGCAGCTGACGGTCGGCGGCGACCCGGCGGAGGCAAGCGCCGAACTCGGGCATCGGGGTCGTGTCCAGGTGACGGTCACCAACGCGGCGAAGAAGCCGCTTGCCGGTCGCTGGGTGCAGGTCTGGCTCAACGACGACGACGGGGAGTGGTGGGACGTCGACGGCGCGTGGACCGATGAGAACGGTCGCGCGACGATCATCGACCTTCCGGTGGGGTACTACCAGGTGGGTGACGAGGACCTTGGCAAGGATGCACGCGTGAAGGTGGAGGGCAGCAACGTCTCCTTGGCCGCGTACTCCGGCACGAAGTGGGGAGGCTGGCTCTCGCCCTTCATCACAGGCGAGCCGTCGACCGGATCGACGATGAAGATCGATCGCGGGTCCGGAAAATGGAAGAAGACCACCTTCAGCTACCAGTGGCTGCGTGAGGGCGTCGACGTCTCGAAGGCGACCAAATCGTCTTACAAGACTGGGATTGCGGATCGTGACAAGCAATTGCAGGTGCGGATGACTGCCAAGCTGGGCAACAACAGCTTCACCGTCGTCTCTCCGACCTCATGGTGGATCACCCTTGTCGCGACGCCGGCCGTCACGGGTCCGGTCGCGGTCGGTTCGACGGTGACGGTGGACGAAGGCGCCTGGGACGAGCAGATCGGCTTCAGCTACCGGTGGTACGCCGATGGCAAGGCGATCACCGGCGCGACAGGTCGCAGCCTCGCCCTGACCAGCAGCCACAAGGGCAAGAAGATCACGGTGAAGGTGACCGGCCGGTTCGACTTCTATCCCACCGACTACCCGGATCTGTCGCGGACGAGTGCCGCCACCGGAAAGGTCGCTGTTGCGGGGAGCCCGACGATCAGCGGCACTCTGGCGGTTGGCTCGACGGTGAAGGCCAAGACCGGGGTCTGGACGAAGAAGACGAAGTTCAGCTACCAGTGGCTGCGGGACGGTGCGGCGATCTCCAAGGCGACGAAGTCCAGCTACAAGCTGACCAGCGCGGACGCGGGCAAGCTGATCACGGTGCGGGTGACCGGCAAGCTTTCCGGCTATGCGACGGTCGCCAAGACCAGCGTCGCCACGGTGAAGGTGATGGCGTCCGCCGCGCCGGCCATCTCGGGCGCCGCGGGCACGGGGAACACGCTGAGCTTCGTCCCAGGCGCCTGGACCACCGGCACGACGTTCACCCAGCAGTGGTACGCCGACGGCAAGGAGCTCCTCGGCGAGACCGGCGGCACGTTGTCTCTGACGGCCGGCCACGCCGGCAAGAAGATCACCGTGAAGGTGACCGGTCAGCTGGCTGGCCATGCCACGGTGACCACCACCAGCAAGGCGACCGCCAAGGTGCTGCTGGTGGGGACGGTGACCGTGACCGGTACGCCGACCGAGGGCTCCACCCTGGTCGCCCGGCCGGGCTCCTGGACGAAGAAGGCCAAGCTCAGCTACCAGTGGTTCCGCGGCGGGGAGAAGATCTCGAAGGCGACCAAGTCCAGCTACAAGCTCACTGGCGCGGACGTCGGCCAGGTCGTGACGGTGCGGGTGACCGGCAAGCGCTCCGGCTACGCCACCGTGACCGCCGCCAGCCCGGCCGGCGATCCGGTGGCAGCCGCCGCCTGACCAGAAGCCGTCAGCGACGGGCGTCCATGGCTGGCTGGGCGTCCCGGCTACTCTCAAGGCATGACGCGCGTCTTGGTGACCGGTGGAGTCCGCAGCGGCAAGTCCCGCTACGCCGAGGCTCTGTTGGACGCCGGGGCGCCGGCGGTGTACCTCACCCCTGGCTACCGGGCCGATCCCGCGGCGGACCCGGAGTGGGCGGCGCGGGTGCAGGCGCATCAGACGCGACGCTCCGCGCGATGGCGGACGGTGGAGACGTTGGACCTCGCGGGCGGCGTCGCTGCTTCTCAGGCGCCTGTTCTGGTGGACTGCCTGGGGGTCTGGCTGACCCGGCTGCTCGACTCCTGGGAGGCCTGGGAGGCGCCGGCCGAGCAGTGGCAGGCGCGGCTTGACGCTGAGGTCTCGGCGCTGGCGTCCGCTGTCGCGAGCGCGTCCGAGGTGGTGGTCGTGACCAACGAGGTCGGCTGGGGGCTGGTGTCGGAGTACCGCTCCGGCCGGGTCTTCGCCGACCAGCTGGGCCGGGTCAACCAGGCGATCGGCCAGGTCTGCGACGAGGTGGTGCTGATGGTCGCCGGACGCGCGCTGCATGTGGCGTGACGGTCATACGGCGAGGCTGAGCACGAGCAGGGCGAGGGTCACCTCCACCAGCGCTCCGAGCACGTCGCCGGTGACGCCGCCGAACCGCCGGACGCAGCGTCCCAGCAAGACAGCTGCCCCAGTCAGGGCCACTGCCGAGGCTACGACTCCCTGCCACCACGGCTGCCCAGCCAGCTGACCGGCGCCGCCCAGGGCGGCGGCCGTCAGCAGCCACAGCACGGCGACCGCCGGACGCGGCACGGACCCGGCGAACAGCGCGCCCAGCCCGTCCGGACGAGCGGACGGCACGCCCGCTATACAGCCCAGCGCCAGCGCGGCGCGCGCGGCGGCGATGACCGCGGCTGCCTGCAGCCACCCCAAGGGACGCTCTAGGAGGACGCCGAAGCCAGCCGCCTGGGTCAGCAGGACGAGCACCAGGGCGACCACCCCCATCGGGCCGACGTCGCCGCTGCGCATCACCCGCAGCGCTTTCTCCCGATCCGGGCCGGAGCCGAGGCCGTCCACGGTGTCAGCCAGCCCGTCCAGGTGCATCGCGCGAGTGCCAAGGGTGGTGACGGCGACCACGATCGTCCCGGCCAGCAACGAAGACAGCCCGACCGTCGCCGCTGCCCAGCCGAGCCCGGCTGCGGCCAGCGCGACCGGCAGCACCGCGAGACTCCCCAGCAGCATCGCCGCCCGCGCTTCGGAACGTCCCACCGTGGCCGTGGCGGGAACCGGGATCACGGTCAGGAACCCCAGTGCGAGGCGGAATCCCGCGATCATGACAGGTCGGAGAGCTGGGCGAGGTCGCGCAGCGTGGCGACCGCCGAACGCAGCAGGGGGACGGCCGCCACCGCGCCGGTGCCTTCGCCGAGCCGCAGCCCGAGGTCGAGCAGCGGCTTGAGGCCGAGCCGGGTCAGCGCCACCGACTGACCGGGTTCGGTGGAGCGGTGACCAGCGGCCAGCCACGCCACCACCCCCGGATCGATGGACGCGGCCACGACCGCCTCCGCGAGCGCGATCAGCCCGTCCAGCAGGACGGGAGTGCCGCGGCGGGCCGCGCCCAGCAGGAACCCGACGCCGGCGGCCAGGTCGGCCGAGCCGAGGGCGGCCAGGCGTTGCATCGGATCGGCCGCCCGGGCTCCGGCGCGCGCCAGCGCTGCGTCGATCACGGCGGTCTTGTGGGCCAGCGTCGCATCGTCCACGCCGGTGCCGCGTCCGGTCACCGCAGTGGCCGGCAGGCCGTAGCTGGCGGCTATGAGGGCGGCCGCGACGGTGGTGTTCCCGATGCCCAGGTCGCCGGCGATCAGCAGTTGCGCGCCGTCGGCGATCTGTTCGGCGGCGATCCGGTCGCCGGCCGCCAGCGCCGCGGTGACCTCGGCGGCGGTGAGGGCGTCCTCGCGGTCGATCGAGCCGGAGCCGCGGCGGAGCTTGAACCGGCTGATCTCGGGATCGAGGTCCGTGAACTCAGCGTCGACCGCCAGGTCGTAGAGCGACACTGAGACCTGGTTGGCGGCGGCCAGAACCGACACCCCGGCGACTCCGGCGGCGATGGCGCGCACCATCGCGGGCGTGATGGCGGCGGGGTAGGCCGACACCCCGCTGGCGGTGACGCCATGGTCGCCGGCGAAGACGACGACGCGGACGTCCGTCAGCGGCCGTGGCGGGCTCACCCCCTGACAGCCGGCGAGCCAGACCCCGAGATCCTCAAGCCGGCCGAGCGCCCCGAGGGGCTTGGCCTGGCCGTCGCTGCGGAGCCGGGCGGCGGCAGCCGCTGTGGCGTCGGGCGGGGCGATCGCGGTGTGGGTCACTGCTCCCTTCTACCAGAAGTCTCCGGGCTTCGTCTTCGTCGGTTGACATCAAGCTCGTCCCGACGCCGTCTTCCACCAACCGTCACCTGCTTTTGTCTTGCGTGTCGTCCGCCGGTTGGTCACTTGGCTAAGGAGTGGCGGCATCCAGAGTTTGCAGGGTGCCTCGTGTGAGAAGGTTCGATATGGCCATTCCTGACTACCAGTCGCTCATGAAACCGGTTCTGGAGGTGCTGGCCGCATCGGATGTGCTGTCCATGCGCGACCTCACCGAGCAGATCTCGCAGCGACTGCATCTCACCGACGAGGAGCGAAGGGAAACCATCACGTCAGGCATGAGCCTGATTGCCAATCGAGTGCATTGGTCGGTGACCTATCTCTTCAAGGCTCGCGCAGTGCAGCGTCCGCGAAGAGGGCATGTCCAGATTGCGCAGCGAGGGCGTGATCTCCTCGACTCGGGACAGGCGATCCGCAACTTGACCTTGGAGCAGTTTCCCGAGTATCGAGAGTTCTACGACAAGTACCGAACCAAGAAGGCTCGATCGAGGACGTCAGGCGTCCTGCCAGCCCAGGCAGACGAGGTGAACAAGGAGGATGAATCTCCTGACGACCTCATGGCGCGAGCGGAGAAGGATTCCAGGGCCGTTCTCGCGGCTGAACTGCTGGAGCGGGTACGCGCAATACACCCAACCGATTTTGAGCGACTGGTGCTCAAGTTGCTGGCCGCAATGGGCTATGGCGGGCTGGGGGAGCACCTCCATACTGGCCAGACGAACGATAAGGGCCTGGATGGAATCATCACCGAGGACAAGCTTGGGCTGGACCGCATCTATGTGCAGGCGAAGCGCTACGGTGACGGAAATGTAGTCAGCCCAGAGCAGGTGCGGGCTTTCCTCGGGGCCATGATGGGCAAGGGCGACCGCGGCGTCTTCATCACGGCAAGTACCTTCACAAGAGGTGCCCGGGACGCTGTGACAGGTGTCGGAAAGCGTGTTGTGCTCATCGACGGCGAGGAGTTGGTCGAGCACATGATCGACCATGGAGTCGGCGTCGAACCGGTGCGCGTGGCCACTTTGTACAGGCTCAACGAGGACTTCTTTGACGCGCTCTGAGCCAGGTGTGTCAGCTGG
>CAZLWS010000020.1:0-1243 GCA_964563205.1 uncultured Propionibacteriaceae bacterium
CGGTAGGGATCGTCCCGCTCGAAACTCAACGCGACCCCAGGCCCGTCCCAGGCAGGGACCACCCACCCGAGTCGCAGGTCGGGTGGCAGCACCGGACGCAGCGGCGCCAGCCGTTCGCGCAGCAGGCGGGCCGTGCGGCGGCGTGGGGTCTCCCAGGACAGATCGGCGGACGCCCGTCCGATCTCCTGGACGTACTGGCCCAGGTCGAACCGGAGATCGGGCACCGGAACGGGCCTCCCTTGCCAGTCGTCCCCGTCCTCGACCGGCGCAGCCAGCGGCCGGGAGAAGACTCCGACGAAGTCGCGGAAGTCCACCCAGTGCACGTGGCGCCCATCGGGTGAGGCCACGACGAGCGGGGCGATAGATCCGCAGCCGGCTTCGCCGCAGGAGCAGCGATAGAGCGCGACCCGTCGTCCGTTCGCGGTGGGAAGCAGCGGGGAGTCGCCGCCGAGGACGTCGTCGGGATCGAAGCCGGCCCAACCGGGGACGACCGTCGCGAAGGGATCCTCGCCGTCGACGCCGATGAGCACCACCGGCCGGTCCGGATCGTCGTGATTGTGAATGTCGAGAGCCAGGACGGAGACCCGCCCGCTCATCGGAAGGCTGTCTTTCATAGACAGGACGTTTCGCGGTACGCCCGAACCATCGCCTGGCCGGCCAGGCGGCCGACTCGCTGGAGATTCTAGCAGCATTCCTACTAGTCAAGCGCTGATCGATGGCTCTTCGGCTACCGCTCGACCCGGGTTCTCCGGCCCTGCGGACAAGCTCGCTTCACTCGGCGGCGCCGTCGGTGTGGGTGTGCATCCGGACGCCGGCGTCGTTGAAGATGCTCAGCACCTGGGCCGGCCGGTTGCCTACCGCGGACATGCTGTGCGGGGTGCGGGTGTCGAACTCGGCGGCCTCGCCGCGGGTGAGCACCAGATCGCGGTCGCCGAGTCGCAGCCGCAGCTTTCCGGCGAGCACGTAGAGCCACTCGTAGCCGTCATGGACGCGGAGAGCCGGCAACTCCCGCACCGGCGGGTAGGTGATCTTGTAGGTGTGGATCGGCGCCCCTTCCGGGGCGAGCGGCTGGATCACCATCTCGTCGCGCCGATAGGCGGGACGCCGCACCCGCGGATCGGGCGACTCCGCGCGCACCAGGTCGTCCAGCCGGACGCCGAGCAGCCGGGTGAGCGGCAGCAGCAGTTCCAGGCTCGCCGCGCGCTTGCCGGATTCCAGCCGCGAGAGCGTGCTGGGCGAGATC
>CAZLWS010000020.1:1343-3013 GCA_964563205.1 uncultured Propionibacteriaceae bacterium
CGGCTGGGCGTGCTGGCCACCTCGCCGATGAGCCTGCACCAGGCGGAGCTGATCCGGCAGTGGAGCGACCGGGTGGTCTTCTTCACCGACGGCCTGGGCGGCCTGGCGCCCGAGACCGCGCTCCGGCTGCGCTCCCGCGGCGTCGAACTCGTCGCCTCCCCGGTCGTGGAAGTGCTGGACGTGGACGGCCGGCTCACCGGCGTCCGCACCGCCGACGGGGCCGTCGTCGACCTGGACGCCCTCTTCACCGCCGGCGCCCCGCGTCCGCACGACGGCTTCCTCGCGGCGCTGAACCTGGAGCGCAAGGACACCCCCTGGGGCAACTTCATCGCCGCCGACCCGACCGGACGCACCAGCCACCCGCGGATCTGGGCTGCGGGCAACCTGGTCGAGCCCGGGGCGAACGTGCCGATGTCGATCGGGGCAGGCTCCATGGCCGGCGCGATGGCGAACGCCGCGCTGGTCACCGAGGAGTTCGACCAGGCCGTCGCGAGCGGCGCGCAATGGCCCGAGATCGCCACGCCGGAGTTCTGGGAGGAGCGGTACGCCACCGCCGACCGAGTCTGGTCGGGTCGGGTAAACCGGGTGCTCGCCGACGTAGCGTCCGCCGTCACGCCCGGAACCGCCCTCGACCTGGGCTGCGGCGAAGGAGCGGACGTGATCTGGCTGGCGAGCCAGGGCTGGCAGGCCACCGGCCTCGACGTCTCGGCCACCGCCGCCGCCCGCGGCGCCGAGGCGGCCGCGGCGGAGGGCGTCGCCGACCGGGCACGGTTCCTCGCCGCCGACGCCGCCGACTTCGACACCGCCGAGACCTATGACCTGATCACCGCCAGCTTCCTGCACTCCTCGGCCACCGCTCCCCGCTCGGAGATACTGCGCCGGGCGGCCGAGTGGGTCGCCCCTGGTGGCTTGCTGCTGAGCATCACCCACGCCGCCCCGCCGCCCTGGGCCGAAGCACACGCGCACTCCCACCGCTTCCTCACCGCCGCCGAGGAGGTCGCCGCGCTCGCCCTCGACCCGGACGCCTGGGAGGTGCTGATCGCCGAGGAGCGGACGCGGGAGGTCACCTCGCCCTCCGGTGACCCCGCCACCTTGGACGACGGCGTCATCCTGCTGCGCCGGATCCCCACCCGCGCCTGACCCGCAGAAACCGGGCAATCCGGGCCTAGTGCGTGCAATGTGCACACGGACGACCGGATTCGCCCGGTTTCTGCAGGAGGCGGAGCGGCGGCAGGAGAGCCGGGGAACCGCCTCTCGGCCCCCGCCCGCCGCCATCCCGGCGACAGAGCGGCCTAGACGGTTTTGACACACCCGGGACTGAGGATGAGAATGATTACCATGAACTTCCCGAATCGACTTGTTGCCCTGCTCTCGGGTGCGGCGCTCGCACTGACCTCGCTGGCGGCCTGCTCGACGCCGGCCGCGACGACCTCGCCTTCGTCGGAGTCGAGCTCGACGACCTCGGCCGAAACCGCGGCCCCGCTCAGCGTGGCGGTCGCCTTCTACCCCTTCCAGTTCGTCGCGGAGCGGGTCGGCGGCGATCTCGTCACGGTCGAGAACCTGACGGCGCCGGGCGCGGAGCCCCACGATCTCGAACTCGCGCCACAGCAGGTGGCGCTGCTCTCCACCGCCGACCTGGTGGTCTTCCAGGCGGGCTTCCAGCCGGCGGT
>CAZLWS010000020.1:3113-17991 GCA_964563205.1 uncultured Propionibacteriaceae bacterium
CGGCCTGGCGACCTGCCAGATCCACGCCTTCATCACGTCACATGCGGCCTTCGGCTACCTCGCCCACCGCTACGGCCTGGAGCAGGTCGGCATCCGCGGCGTCGAGCCGGACGTCGAGCCCACCGCGGCCCGTATCGCCGAGGTGCACGAGATCGCCAAGGCCGAGGGCGTCACCACCATCTTCTTCGAGACCTTGGTCTCGCCGGTGGTGTCGGAGTCGATCGCCGGCGACCTCGGACTGAAGACCGACGTCCTCGATCCGCTGGAGGGATTGACCGCGGAATCCCGCGGAACCGACTACCTTGAGGTGATGCGCTCCAACCTGGCTTCTTTGCGCACTGCCAACCAGTGCGCCTGACCTCCGAGCAGGCGCCGGGGCCGGCGGCGATTCGTGCCGCCGGCCTCGGCGTGCTGCTGGGCGGCGTCCCGATCGTCCGCGACGTCGACCTGGAGATCGCCCAGGGCGAGGCGGTCGCCATCCTCGGCAACAACGGCTCCGGCAAGACCACGCTGATGCGCGCCCTGCTCGGTCTCGTCCCGCACTCCGGCGAGGTCGAGCTCTTCGGCGTCCGGCTGCAGGATTTCCGCCAGCACAACCTGCTCGGCTACGTCCCGCAGCGCAGCGGCATCCTGGTGCAGCAGGCCACCGCCCGCGAGGTGGTGGCGAGCGGACGGCTGGGCCGCCGCCGTCCGTTCTGGCCGGAGTCGGCCGCCGACAAGCAGGCCATCGCCGACGCCCTGGACGCGGTCGGCCTGGCCGACCGGGCCCGGCACCGCTTCGTCCGGCTCTCCGGGGGCCAGCAGCAGCGCGTCCTGATCGCCCGGGCGCTGGCCGGCGACGCCCGCCTCATGCTGTGGGACGAGCCGCTGGCCGGCGTTGACCACGTCACCCAGAAACTGCTCGCCGACGTCGCCCGCAGCCTGGTCGCGCAGGGCCGCACCCTGGTGATGGTGCTGCACGAGCTCGGCCCCTTCGCCGAGGTGATCGACCGCGCCATCTTCGTCCAGGACGGACGGGTGGTGCCTCACCAGCACGATCCCAGCCACCATCACGGCGGCCACGAGATCAGCGAACTGGCGGCCAGCCGTCCCCGTCCGCACCAGACCGGGCTGGAGGCGGTGTGATGGACTGGCTCTCCCTGGAGTTCATGCAGCGCGCGCTGCTGGCCGCCTTCATCACCGGCGTCACCGCGCCGGCGATCGGCACCTACATCGTGCAGCGCCGGCTCAGCCTGCTCGGCGACGGGCTCGGCCACCTGGCGGTCGCCGGCGTGGGCCTGGCGATCCTCACCAACACCGCTCCCCTGCCGCTGGCGATCGCGGTCTGCGTGATCGGGGCGGTGGCGATCGAGCTGCTGCGGGAATCCGGCCGCGCCCAGGGGGACGTGGGCCTGGCGATCATCTTCTACGGCGGTCTGGCCGGCGGCCTGCTGCTGGCGGCCTTCGCCGGGCAGGGCGCCGGGGCGCTGGCGGGCTACCTCTTCGGCTCGCTGCTCACCGTGGGCGCCGCCGACCTCTGGGCGATCGCCATTCTCGGTGCCGTGGTTTTGCTGGTCGCCATCGGGCTGTCGCCGCAGCTCTTCGCGGTCTCCGCCGACGAGCCCTTCGCCCGCACCATCGGGCTGCCGGTGCGCTGGCTGAACATCCTGGTGGTGGCGCTGGCGGCGATCACCGTGACGGTCTCGATGCGGACGGTGGGACTGCTGCTGGTGAGCGCGCTGATGGTCGTCCCGGTGGCCACCGCCACCCAGCTGGCCTCCGGCTTCCGGCGCGGGCTGTTCGCGTCCATGGCCGCCGGGGCGGTCGCCGCCGTCTCCGGGACGGTCGGCTCCTACTACCTGAACACCGCGCCCGGGGCGCTGATCGTGGTGATCGCGATCTTGCTCTTCGCCGCCAGCTGGCCGGTCTCCCGGCTGCTGCAAGGCCGTCCGGACCGTCCGGTCGAGGTCGGCTCCCCCGACGACGAGCCGCTGCCCGAGCAGGTCGCCGAGGAGCACCCCCACGTCCACGGCCCCGACTGCGAGCACGTGGCCGTCGAGCACGCCGGCCACGTCGACTACATCCACGACGGCCACCGCCATGCCCCCCACGACGACCACTACGACGAGCACTGAACCGAAATGGGGACGGTTCCAGCTCCGTCCACGGGCCATGACGAACACTGACGCGGCACCGGTCCATCCGGTCGCGTGCACTTTCTGCCATATACGCGTCCTCCGCGAGGTATTTGTCGGGCAGAGCCCGTATTTGGCAGAAAGTTCCAGCAGGGCGCGGCGACTACACTGAACCGGACTTCCTCCGACCCAGGCAGGACCATGCAGACGACCCAGACGCGGCCCACCGGGCCCGGTGCACCGGTGTCGGTGCGGCGTCCCTGGGTGAGGCGGGCCGTTCTGATGCTGGTGATCGGGGCGGCGCTGCTGACGCTGCGGCTGATCGCCTATCCGGAGTGGACGGAGTGGCTGCCGGACGCCGGGCGCGACTTCGTCACGCTGTCGGCCAGCGTCTTCATCGAGTCGCTGCCCTTCGTCTTCCTCGGCATCGGGATCTCGATCCTGGTGCAGGTGTGGATCCCCGACCGGGTGTGGCAGCGCTACCTGCCGCGCAACCCCTTCCTGCGCCGGATCGCGCTGTCGATCCTGGGTGTCTTCTTCCCGGTCTGCGAGTGCGGCAACGTGCCGCTGGCCCGCGGCCTGATGATGCGCGGCCTCGGGGTCGGGGACGCGCTCACCTTCCTGCTCGCCGCGCCGATCCTGAACCCGGTGACGATCATCACCACCTACCAGGCCTTCGGCTGGGAGGACGGCATCCTCATCGCCCGGATCGCCGGCGCCTTCGTGATCGCCAACCTGCTCGGCTGGCTGTTCAGCCGCCACCCGGACCCTGCTTCCTTGCTCACCAAGAGCTTCGAGGCGCGCTGCCACGTCGACCCGACGATCACCCAGACCCGGACGACCCGCTCGGCGCGGCTCTTCGCCGAGGAGACTACTGCCATGCTGCCGGCGCTGGTGGCCGGCTCGGCGATCGCCGGCGCCATCCAGGTCGGCGTCCCGCGGAGCCTGCTGGTCGAGCTCGGCAGCAACCCAGTGCTGTCGGTGCTGGTGCTGATGCTGCTGGCCTTCGTGGTGTCGGTCTGCTCGAACGTGGACGCCTTCTTCATCCTCTCCTTCTCGGCCACCTTCATGCCGGGCGGCATTGTGGCCTTCCTGATCTTCGGGGCGATGATCGACATCAAGATGCTCGCCCTGCTGCGCACCACCTTCACCGCCCGCGCGCTCGCCCTGATCACCCTGCTGGTCGGGCTGTGCGTCCTCGTGATCGGAATGGGGTTGAACCTTGTCCTCTGACCACACCCACCACCCCGGACGCGGGGACGGCCCGGCGACGCCCGGACGGTGGTCGGCGTCTGCCGGGGCCTCGAAACTCCGTCCCTCCGGCCCGACGCTCGGTCTCGTCCTGGCGCTGATCGGCAGCGTCGCCACCCTCTGGCTGGCCTCGACCGGCCGGCTCGGCCTGTACATCCACCCGCGCTACTTCGTCTTCACCACGATCGTGGTCGGCCTCGGGCTGGTCGGCACCGTCGCCGCCCACGCCATCGCCGGGCGCGAGCCCGCGGACGATCACGACCACGACCATCCCGAGCCGACCGGCTGGCGGCGCCGGCTGCGGGGCAGCGGCGGCGCGCTGGCCGTCCTGGCGCTCGGGCTGGGCCTGCTCGTCATCCCGCCCGCGACCCTCACCAGCTCCACCGTCGAGCAGCGCAGCCTGAACTCCTCCGCCGACGCCGAACTCCAGCTGATGGGCGGCGATCCGGCGCACTTCCAGCTGCGCGACTGGGCGGCGCTGCTCTCCCGGCACTCCACCGCGACGGCCTACGCCGGGCAGGAGATCACCCTCTCCGGCTTCGTCACCTCCGGCCGCACCCAGAACCCCGACCTCTTCTACCTGGCCCGGTTCGTGGTGGTCTGCTGCACGGTGGACGCCCAGCCGGTCGGCGTCCCGGTCGCGCTGGAGAACTGGGCGGCGAACCACCCCAAGGACAGCTGGGTGCAGCTCACCGGAACCCTGGTGCTCTCCGACGACCCCACCCTCAGCGGCGTGGTGCTCAAGCCCACGGCCATCGAAGCCATCGAGCAGCCCGCGCAGCCCTATGACTTCTAGCGGGCTGGCGAGAGATCCCGGCCTACGCCGGGATGACAAGAAGGAGTCTCGGGACGACCCGACGGGGTCCCGGGACGACCAGAAGGGGTCCCGGGAGAACGAGAAGGGGTCCCGAGACGACGAGAGGTCCAGCGCCGGCGCACGCGGGTTCTGGACGCTCGGGTTCGCCCTGGCCGGCGTCCTGGCCGTGATCGCCGCCCTGCTCGGCTTCCTTGGCGCGAACCGCGGGCCGGAGCTGGGCAGCGCCACGATCGCCGTCGACCGCGCTGTGGCGGCCGGCGGCCAGCCGCTGGTGCTGCAGGGCCGCCAGCCTCTCGAGGAAGTGCAGCCGAGCCAGGTCACCGTCACCCCGGCCGCCGACTTCAGCATCGAGACCAACGAGGCCCAGGTGGTGCTGCGGTTCAGCCGTCCGCTCGCCTACGCCACCGAGTACACCGTCACGATCGCGGACGTCCAGAGCCGCCACACCCACGCCGCCAGCCAGTGGACGCACTCCTTCACCACCCCCGGCTACGCGGTGTACTCCCTGGTCACCCGCGGTCCGGGCGCCTTCGGTCCGGACGATCAGGTGCTGCGCACCGAGCCTGGCGGCGACCCGGTCCCGGTGCTGACCACTCCGGGCATCGAGGAATACACGGTGGCCGGCGGGCTGGTGGTCGCGGTCGTCCGGGAGAGCGATCTGGAGACCCGGCTGGTCGCTTCCGCCGGGCCGGACGCCGACCTGGTCACCCTGGAGACCCCGCCCGGCACCGCGATCGGGCTGCTGGCCGGCTCGGCCGAGCAGGGCATGGTCGGCTACACCCTGGTGGGCGCCGAGGCCGAGGGCGAGCGGTTCTACGACAACGTCTTGTTCCTGCAGGACGTCACGGACCTCGCGCAGCCGCCGCACGAGGTCACCCAGGCCGACGGCAAAGAGCTGCGGGTGATCGACTGGGCCTTCGTCCCCGGCACCCGCTCCCTGGTGCTGCAGGACGAGGAGGGCCAGCTCTTCCTGACCGGCCTCGCCCCCGGCTCCGCGCTGACCCCGCTGGGCAGCCATGACCAGCTGCTCGGCTTCCTGCCCGGGACCGCGACGCTGGTGGTGATGAAGGGGACGGACGAGATCATGCTCGACCTCGCCCTGGGCAAGACCACCGCCCTGCCGCCCCCTGGCGACGCCGGCGACACCGACGTGCTGGCCGGCGAGCGCACCATGATCAGCCCTGCCGAGTGGGTGCAGCGGTTCGACGACATCGCCTACCTCGACGACGTCGCGGTCATCACCTCACGGCTGCAGCACACCCTCGACGGGGTTGCGACCACGGTGGCGACCGTCCCGCCCGACCTCGGACGGCTGCTCGCCACCGGCGTCTCCGGCAACGGCCAGTACGCCTGGACGCAGATCCTGGACGTCGGCGCCCCGCGCGACGACCTCGTCTCCGGCGCCACCGACACCTCGGTCACCGTCGGAATCGACCTGGCCACCGGCGAGTCGCTGTTCGCCGTCCCCGGCGCCCAGCCCCTCTGGGTGAGCGGCTAGCCGCTGCCTGGTACCAGGAACCGTCCCTCTGTCCCGCTAACTCGGAGTTTGTCCCCCGAACACGGTGGGCAAACTCCCAGTCAACGGGTGGCGGGACTCAGATCTCCTTGGCGAGCCAGCTGGCGGCGCGCTGCCAGAGGGCGACGAAGCCCGGCCAGTCGGTGAACTCGGTGGGGGCCCAGTGCGGGCCGATGTCGCTGGCGTAGGCGAGCGAGCGTCCCTGACCGGCCTCGCCGACCACCAGCAGGGGGTGCGGGCCGACCGTCATCAGGGTCTCGCTGCCGGGCTTGGCGATCAAGCGCTGGTAGCCGAGCAGCTCGGGGGTCTCGCCGTCGCGGCCGGGCAGGTCGTCCACCAGCACGTGGGAGGCGACGAACTCGGGCCGGATCCCCTCCGGACGCTCCTCGCGGTCGTCCCCGATCTCCATCTCGATCGGCAGCACCTCGGCGACGCCGGTGGTGCGGTAGGCGGCTTTGGCCTCGATGCCCTGGAAGGTCATGTAGCCGCCGACCATGGCGAAGCCGCCGCCGGCCAGCGTCCAGTCGCGGATCGCGTCCAGCCGGTTGCCGTGCTTGACCCCGCGCGAGAAGGTCTCCGGGTGAAGCAGCAGGGTGTTGGCGCCGACGTCGGAGAGCACCACCACGTCGTACTCGGAAAGTTCCTCGACCGTGGACGGGAAGTGCCGCGCCGCGACGTGGGCCGGCTGGTAGACGACCTCGTGACCCCCGTCTCGCCAGGCCGCGATGATGGCGTCACCGCCCTCGGCGTACTCCGTGGTCGTGAAGGTGTCGAATCCCTTGGCGTGCACCGAGGTCACCGACCAGGATTCGCCTGCGAACAGGATCTTTGCCATCTGCTTGTTCTCCTTGAGTGTTGGGGGTTTATTCGGCGACGCCGCACAGGTCGGCGATGGTCAGGGCCATCACCTTGGTGGCGGCCAGCAGGTCGGTCTCGAGCAGGTGCTCGTCGGCCTGGTGGGCGACGCCCATGTGCCCCGGGCCGAAGTTGATCGTAGGGGTGCCGCTGTCGATTTGCAGCCCCATGTCGGTGTGCGACATGCAGCCTTGCAGAATGCTGGGCAGCCCCAGCCGGTGCGCGTTGGCGAGAGTGCGGACGACCACCGGGGCGGTGTCCGGGGTCTCCCCGCAGTCGGCGTCGACCAGCCACTCCACGATCGGCGGGTGGGAGTCGAACCAGTCGTCGCCGGTGATGAAGCCGGCGAAGAGCCCCTCGAGCTCGGCCTTCACGATCGAGCCGAGGCCGTTGTCGTCCTTCTGCACGGGCAGGTACTGGGCGTTGAAGGTGATCGTGCAGCTGGGCGCGTAGGTGGTCGGGAACTCGCCAGCCTCGATCTGCGCGATCAGGATCTGGCACGGGATCGGCAGGTACTGGTGGTTCTTGATCGGGTTCTCGGCCCACTCGGCGTTGCGTTCCCGGATCGCGTCCAGCAGCAGGTGGCCGTAGGCGATCGCGTCCACCGCGCCGCCCTCCTGCCACGACTTCCGCTCCAGCTCGATGTGCCCGGCGCGGCCCTGCAGGGTCACCCGGCCCCACAGGATGCCGCGGCAGAGCGGGGCGATGTTCAGGTTGGTCGCCTCCGGGACGATGGCGCCGCCGGGCGCCTGATAGCCGCGGTCGACCAGGGCCAGGGTGCCCATGCCGCCGGCCTCCTCGTCGGCCACCGAAGCGATGATCAGATCCTCCTTGAGCCGCACCCCGGCCTTCTGCAGGGCGGCCAGCCCGCCGAGCGCGGCGGCCATGCCGCCCTTCATGTCGACGGCGCCGCGTCCGTAGATCTTGCCGTCCTTGCGCTCGCCGCCCCACGGGTCCTCGGTCCAGTTCGAGCCGGATTCGACCACGTCGGCGTGCCCCTGGACCATCACGGTCTGGCCGGTCGGCGCGGCGCCCCGGAAGATCGCCACCAGGTTCGGACGGCCGGTGAAGTCGCGTCCCGGGTAGTAGCCGGGGCCGTCGGCGCGGTGGGCGAGCTCTTCGGCGGACGGCTCCCAGCGGTCGATCTCGTCGGCGCCCATCCCGCGCAGCACGGTCTCGAAAACGTCCTGGACGGCCGCCTCGCGCATCACTTCGGGGGCGTCGGTGAACCAGGGGTTCACGCTGGGCGCACGCAGCAGCTCCTGCAGCAGGGTGATCGTCTCCTCCTGCCCGGCCTCGACGGTCGCCAGGACTTCCTCGGCGCTGTAGGACATCGTCATTCCTCTCGTGGGTAAGGGTTCAGGTGGCCAGCCGGCGGGTCTGTCCGCGCGGCCGGATCAGCATGGAGATCACCAGGACGGCCCCCAGCAGGCCGAGCTGGAAGGTGGCGCCGACGCCGGCCAGCTGCAGGCCGTTGTTCAGCACGGCCACCAGCACCAGGGCGAGCAGCACCCCGGAGATGCGTCCGACGCCGCCGGTGATGGCGGTGCCGCCGAGCACGGCGATCGTGATCGCCTGCAGCTCGAGCCCGGCCCCGGCGGTCGACTTCGCGTTCAGCAGCCAGGAGGCGGTGATGATCGCGCCGATGGCCGCCGAGCCGCCGGCGATGGCGTAGAGCGCCACCCGGGTGCGGGGCACCGGGACGCCGGCCAGCCGGGCGGAGGTGGCGTTGGAGCCGATCGCGTAGACGTTGCGGCCGAAGCCGGTGCGGCGGGTGACGAAGACCATCAGCAGGCCGAGCGGCAGGAGGATGCACAGCACTTGGAAGGGGACGCCGGCGATCGCTGTCTGGCCCAGCGTCCGGAACCCCTCCCGGTCGAAGCCGGAGATGTCGGTGCCGCCGGTGATCACCTGGGCAGCCGAGGCGTACAGGTAGAGGGTGCCGAGGGTGACGATCAGCGGCGGGACGTCCAGCAGGGTGATCAGCAGGCCGTTGATCGCCCCGAGCACCACCCCGGCGACCAGCGCCAGCAGGGCGGCCAGCCACGGGCTGAGCCCGGCCCCGGCGGCCAGCAGGCCGAAGACCACCGAGCACAGCGACATGGTGGAGCCGATCGACAGGTCGATGCCGCCCCCGCCGCCGAGGATGACCATGGTCTGCCCCAGCGCCAGCACCCCGACGACCGCGGAGTACTGCATCAGGGTGAGCAGGTTGTTCACCTGCAGGAAGTAGGGCGACAGGACGGACATCAGGATCACGGCCAGAACGATCAGGCCGACCAGCGCGCCGCGCCGGTCCTTCATGAACGCGGTCAGGCTTTCCATCACAGGCTCCTTTCCTGCCGGCGCGAGGCTCGGACGACCAGGCCGTTGATCACCACGGCGAGCAGGATCACCGAGCCGACCATCACCCCGATCCACAGCGAGTGGGCCCCGGCCAGGACGATGCCGTTGCGCAGCACGGCGATGAAGAGCAGGCCGCCCAAGGTGCGCAGCACCGAGCCCTCCCCGCCCAGGATCGAGGTGCCGCCGACCACCACGGCGGCGATCGCGAGAATGGTGAGCTCGGCGCCCGAGCTGGCCTGGATGACGCCGATCCGCGCCGAGTACAGCACGGCGGCCAGGCCGACCAGCGCGCCCAGCAGCAGGTAGGCCGTGATCCGCACCTTGGCGATCTTGATGCCGGCGAGCTGGGCCGCCTCGACGTTGGAGCCGATGGCGTAGATCGACCGTCCGAAGACCGTCCGCGAGAGCATCACCTGCAGTGCGGCGTAGATCGCGAGCACCACCAGGATGACGACCGGGAAGTCGCCGATCCGGGCCTGCCCGGAGAGCCACGGGAAGACCGGGCGGGAGAAGACGTCGGTGGAGTTCCACAGCGCGAAGAGCAGGGTCTGGAAGATGGCGCTGGTGCCCAGCGTGGCCACGATCGACGGGATCGAGAGCCGGACGGTGAGCAGCCCGTTGAAGAGGCCGAGCACGGCGCCGATCACCAGCGCCGCCAGCAGCACCAGGACCGGCGGGTACTGGTTGGCCATGCCGCTGGCCACGAACCAGCCGATCAGGCCGACCGCGAAGCCGGTCGAGACGTCGATGCCGGCCATGATGACGATGAGCGTCAGCCCGGCCGCCACCAGCGCCAGGTCGGCGGAGTTCAGCGCGATGTTCACCCAGTTCTGGGTGGTCAGGAACTGCGGCGACAGCAGGGTGAAGACGATGATCTCGATGACCAGCAGGGTCACGAGCAGGTACTTCTGGACCTGCCGCAGCAGGGTCAGGTTGCGGGCGCCGGCGTCCTCGGACGCCGCGGCCGGCGCGGTGGCGGTGGTCATCGTGCCTCCTCGGTGGGACCGCTCGTGGCGTCGGCCAGCACGCCGGTGGCGCCGCGCAGCACGGCGGCCTCGGTGATCTCCGCGCCGGTCAGGGTCGAGGTCATGTGGCCCTCGTGCAGGGTGTGGACGACGTCCGCCAGCTCCAGCAGCTCCGACATCTCCGAGGAGATCAGCAGCACCGCCATCCCCTGGGCGACCAGGCCGTGGATGTCGCGGTGGATCTCGGCCTTGGTGGCCACGTCGATGCCGCGGGTGGGCTCGTCCAGGATCAGCAGCCGCGGCTGGACCGCGATCAGCCGGGCCAGCAGCGCCTTCTGCTGGTTGCCGCCCGAGAGCGAGGTGATCAGCGCGCCCGGGCCGGCGGTCTTGATGCGGATCTTCTCGATCCAGGTGGCGATCAGGGACTTCTCGCGGCCGGAGTTCACCACGCCGCGGTCGGTCAGGGTGGGCAGCGCGGCGATGGAGATGTTCTCGCCCACCGTCATGTGCTGCAGCAGGCCCTGGGTCTTGCGATCCTCGGGCAGGTAGGCGATCCCCTTCGCGATGGACGCCCGGCTGCCGGCGGGCTGCCAGGCCGAACCGAGGTATTCGATCGTCCCGGAGTCGTGGGGAAGCTCGCCGAGCACGCTGAGCGCGAGCTCGGTGCGTCCGGCGCCTACCAGGCCGTAGAGGCCGGTGATCCGGCCGGCCGGAACCTCCAGGGTGATGTCGGAGAAGGTGTCGGTCAGCGAGAGCCGGTCGACCCGCAGGACGACCTCCCCGCCCTCACGACCCTCGCCCTCCGCGGCCGCCTTGCGGCCCGAGGTGAGGTCGAGCTCGCGTCCGCCCATCATGGTGAGCAGGGCGTCCTTGTCGGGGTCGGTGGTCTCGCCGACCAGTCGTCCGTCCCGCAGCACGACGAACCGGTCGGCCATACGCTCCAGCTCGTCGAACCGGTGGGTGATGAAGCAGACCCCGGCGCCGCCGGCGACCAGTTCGTCCACCAGGGTGAACAGCCGCTCGGATTCGGTGTCGGTGAGGATGGACGTGGGCTCGTCCAGGATCAGGACGCGCAGGTCGGTTGCGACCGCCCGGGCGATCAGGACGAGCTGCTGCTCGGCCAGCGACAGCTCACCCATCGGACGCCGCAACAGCCGGGCCGGGAGGGCCAGCCTGTCGAGCAGGCCGGCCCCCTCGGTGCGCATCTGCGCGGAGTCGAGCCACCCCGCCTTGTTGTGCTGCCGACCCATGTAGAGGTTCTCCAGCACGCTGAGGTGCGGGAACCCCGCCGGCTCCTGGTAGACCGTCGAGATGCCGCCGAGGATCGCCTCGAAGGGTGTCTTCGGCGCGAACGGCTGGCCGTCGAGCTGCATGGCGCCGGTGTCAGGGGTGTGGACGCCGGCGAACACCTTCATCAGGGTCGACTTGCCGGCTCCATTCTCACCCATGATCGCCACCCGCTCGCCGGCGGCCAGCTCGAAGGACACCTCCGCCAGGGCCTGGGTCGCGCCGAATCGCTTCGACACGCCCGTGGCCGTGAGGATGGGGTTGGTCATGGTTGCTCCTGGGTCGGTGGGGCTACGACTCAGAAGTCGTAGTCGGCCCAGTTCTCCTTGGTGAACACCGACGGCTCGCCGAGCAGCAGGGTCTTGGTGGCCGCGTCGTAGGTGGCGGGCTGCTTGAGGCCGGCGATGGTGTTGCTCGCCTCGAACGGCTTGCCCTCAACCAGCTGGTTGAGCGCCCACACGGTCAGGTAGCCGAGCGCCTCGACGTCCCACAGCACGGTGGAGGTCATCGCGCCGGATTCCAGGAACTCGCCGGCGGTCTTCGGGGAGCCGAAGCCGGTGACCGCGACCTTGCCGATCGCGTTGTTGTTCTGGACGGCCTGGGCGACGCCCGGGATCGCGGTGGAGGGGATCGCGATGATGCCCTTGATCTCCGGGAAGGCGGTCATCAGGTTCTGCGCCTCCTGCAGGGCGTTGGCGGTGTCGGTGGTGTACTTCACCCCGCCGACCAGCTCCATGTTCGGGTACTTCTCGGCCCGGCGAGCCTCCGCGGCGGCGATCCAGTTGTTGAAGGTGGCGGTGTCCGCGCCGCCGGAGACGATGCCGTACTGACCGGTCTCGCCCATGGCCTTGGCGATCTCGTCCATCACGGCGCCGCCCAGGGCCGCGTCGGTGGCCTGCGAGACGAACACCTCACGGGCCGAGTCGGGAGCGTCGGCGTCCGAGGTCGCCATCTTCACCCCGGCCGCGGCGGCCGCGGCCATCGAGCTGTTGATCGAGGTCGGGTCGAGCGGGGAGACCGCGATGGCGTCGAACTGCTGGGAGACCAGGCCGTCCAGGATCTTCACCTGCTCGGCGGAGTTGGTGGTGGCGGGACCGGTCTGGGTGTAGGTGATGCCCAGATCCTTCGCGGCCCGCTCGCCACCGGCCTTGAAGCCGTTGAAGTACGGGATGCCCTCGATCTGGGAGACGAAGGCCACCTTCACGTCGCCGCTGGGAGCGGGGGCGGCGGATTCGCTGCCCGCCGGGGCGGGCGAGCCTGAGGTGGTGGGGACGGAGGTGCAGGCACTCAGGACGAGCGCCGCTGCGGCGGCCAATGCGATGGCCCCGGTGAGCTTCTTCATGATTGGTGAGTCCTCTCTGACGGCCTTGCGGCCAAGACTGTGCATGACGGCGATCCAGAATGTAATCGTTGACACGGCAGGGGTCAATAGGTCAATGATTACTGTTATGTAACTGACTCCTGACAAGCGCCTACCGAAATGCAATCGTTACCAAGCCCTCGCCTCACCGCGGCCGAACGCTAGGATTGCCCGTGTCCTCACCCACGATCAGCGACGTCGCCCTCGCGGCCGGAGTCTCCACCGCCACCGTGTCCCGCGTGCTCAGCGGCTCGCCGCGGGTGAGTCCCCACACCGCCAGCAAGGTGCGCACCGCCGCCCAGCAGCTGGGCTACCGGGTGAACCCGATCGCCCGGGCGCTGCGCAAGAACGCCACCGGCAGCATCGGCCTGATCGTGCCGTCGATCTCCAACCCGTTCTTCACGATGCTGGTCGACGAGGTCGAGCAGCACATGGTGAACCTCGGCCTGAACCTCTACCTGTGCACCTCGCGCGACGACGTCGGCATCGAGGCGGCGCGGCTCTCCGCGCTCGCCCAGGGGGCGGTGGACGGCATCCTGGTCAGCCCCTGTGACACCGTCGGGTCGGGCCCGGGGCTGGCGGCGGCGAACCGGCTGGTTCCGGTGGTCCAGCTCGACCGGTCGGCCCGCGACGTGGACACCGACTGGGTGGGGCTGGACGACATGCACGCCATGGACGCGGCCATCGGCCATCTCGCCTCGCTCGGCGTGCGCTCGACGGTGCTGATCACGTCCAATGAGCGCAACTCGTCCAGCCAGCTGCGGACGATCGCGAGCCGGGCCGCCTGCACCCGCCATGGCGTCGAGCTGATCGGCGTCCTCGAAGGCGCCTTCGCCCCGGACTGGGGCCGGACCGCGGTCCAGTCGCTCCTGGCGGCGGGCCCGCTGCCGGAGGCCATCGTCTGCGCCGACGACCAGATCGCGACCGGCGTGCTGGGCGAGCTCACCCGCTGCGGGGTGGACGTTCCGGGGGACGTCCGGCTGACCGGGCTGGACGACATCCCGCACGCCGGCCTGCTCACCCCGGGGCTGACCACCGTCCGGCAGCCGATCGCCGGGATCGCTGCGGAGGCCGTCCGGCTGCTGCAGAGCCTGCTGGCCCATCCCGGCCGCAGCCGGGCGCCGATCCGCACCACCCTGCGCGGCGAACTCGTCGTCCGCGGCTCGACCGTCGCCGAGAGTCGGGACGGCTGGTGACGCCGGATCCGCTCCGGGCGCGGGTGGAGCAGGCCGCCGACCGGCTGCCCGAGTTGATCGGCCACCGCCGCCACCTGCACCGCAACCCAGAGGTGGGGCTCGAACTCCCCGACACCCACGCCTACCTCGCCGACGCGCTGGCCGACCTCGGGCTGCGGCCGCGGGTGCGGCCCGGCGCCGGGGTGACGGCGGTCGTCCGAGGGCGGTCCGCCGGCCCGGTCGCGATCCTGCGCTCGGACATGGACGCGCTGCCCGTCCAGGAGGCCTCCGGCGAGCCGTTCGCCTCGCAGCGGCCGGGCGCGATGCACGCCTGCGGCCACGATCTGCACATGGCCATGCTGCTCGGCGCGGCGGCCTGCCTGGCGGAGCAGCCGCCCGCGCACGACACGGTGCTGGTGTTCCAGCCGGGCGAGGAGGCCGACCGCGGGGCCGTGCCGACCCTGGCCGCCCACCCCGAGCTGTCGGCGGCCGAAGGGACGGCCTTCGCCGTCCACGTCCATGCGACCTGGGAGAGCGGGCGGGTCTTCACCCGGCCCGGGACGTTCATGGCCTACGGCGACTGGTTCCGGATCGGCTTCCGCGGCCCGGGCGGGCACGCCAGCCAGCCCCACCTGGCGGGCAACCCGATCGTGGCCGGCGCCGAGTTCGTGCTGGCGCTGCGCGAAGAGGCGGCGCGGCTGCGCGGCGAGGAGTTCCTGGTGGCAACGGTCACCGAGAGCCTGATGGGCAACACCGTCAACGTCATCCCGGCCCACGGCGGTCTGCGCGGGACGCTGCGCACCTTCAGCCCGCGGCAGCGGGACGCGCTGCTGGCCGGGCTGCGCCGGATTGCCTCCGAGGCTGCGGCGGCCAGCGGCCTCGCGGTCGAAGTGGAGGTGATCGAGGGCTACCCGGCGGTCGTCAACGACGAGGAGTACGTCGCCGGCCTCACCGGGACGCTGACCGAGGCCGGGTTCCCGGTCGGCTCGATGCCCGAGCCGTCCACCGTGATCGAGGACTTCGCCTACTTCCTGCAGCGCTGGCCCGGGGCCATGGTCTATCTCGGCGCCGCCGTGCCCGGCCGCACCGCCTTCAACCACGCCGCCGACGTCGTCTTCGACGAGTCTGTGCTCAGCACCGGCGCCGCCCTCCACCTGATCGCCGCCGACCGCGGCGCCGGCTGGGCGGGCCG
>CAZLWS010000020.1:18091-28943 GCA_964563205.1 uncultured Propionibacteriaceae bacterium
ACTGGGGTGGTGTTGCCTGCGGCGTCCAGGCCGTAGATGCAGTAGGTCGCGGGCAGGTCCTCCGCCAGCAGGGTGAGCGGCACGATGAAGAACTCCTGGAAGGCGGCGGTGTCCTCGCAGTCCACCTGGCCCTGCGGCCCCCAGGTGAAGCGGACGGACATCAGCTCGGGCGGATCGAGGTGCGGGCGCACGATCACCGCGTCGTCCAGTCGCTCGGCGTCAGCGCCGGCCGGCACCACCGGGGGCGTCCGGTCGACGGCGAAGTGGACGCCGCTGGCCCCGGCGTAGTTGTCGCCGCGCACGGCGCACAGCAGGAAGTGGCCCTCGGCGGCGGGCAGCTCGACCGGCAGGGTGAGGCCGACCGAGGGATCCCACGAGTGCTCCCCGGCCTCGGGCAGCGGCTGCGGCTGGGCGGCGTAGGTCGCGGGCGCCTGGCAGGCGGCGCCGTCGCCGAGCGGGACGAGGGCGGTGCGCACCGTGCCGGCCTCGCGTCCGACCAGCCGTGCCTGCGGCATCCGGCCCGCCCCGTCGGGCTCGCCGCCGCCGCGGAACCAGCCGCCGCTCTCCTCCGCCCACACGTCCGACACCGGCAGCGGGCAGTCGCCGCCGGTCGCGAACTCGCCGGTGGCGGGGTCGAAGCAGCGTCCGATGCCGGCCACTGACTGCGCGTAGGAGGTGTCGGGGACCATGGTGACGGCGTCCGCGGTGACCTGGCAGGGCCGGTTGATCCAGCAATCCCCGCCCTGACCAGGGGCGATGCCCTTGGAGGTGGTGTTGATCATGCCGACGATGCGAACCGGGCCGGTGGCGTCGGCCTCGAACAGCGGTGAGCCGCTCGAACCCTGGATGATGCCCGGGCAGTCGTTGCTCCACACCCCGTGCCACAGCCAGCCGAACTCGAGCAGGGTGTGCTGGGCGCCGAGCGTGCACTCGCCTTCGCGCAGCACCCAGTCCTCCTCATCCAGGCCCTGCACCGGGACGCCGATGTTCACCACCGGCGCGCCGCCGGCCGGCTCGGCGTCGGCGATCGGCACCGCCCGCACCCCTTGGGCCTGCAGTTCGCCGAGCGTCGGCGCGAGCCGGACGATCGCGGTGTCGGTCTGGTGCATGGTCGAGTAGGCCAGCTGCACGACCTTCGCCTGATAGGTGTTCTCCTTGTTGCCGGCAGCGCGGAAGAAGGTCGCCTCCCCGAACCAGTCGTAGTCGAGGGTGGTGGTCTGCCGGGAGCGTCCGACGTCGCCGACGCAGTGGCCGTTGGTGAGGACGTACGCCGGCCCGGCCGGCACGCCGGTGTCGATCAGGGTGCCCGTGCAGTTGGAGCCGGCGTTGAGCATGGCGACGCCGCCGAAGGCGGCCAGCTGGTCGAGTCCGAGCGGCGGGGCCGGCTCTGGCAGCGTCCCGTCCGGCGTCTCACCGGGTGTCTCGCTCGGCGGATTCGGCTCGTAGGGCAGGGTGGTCGCGCAGCCCGCCAACAGCACGCCGAGGCTGAGCATCGCCAGCAAGATCTTCGTCCTCATGCGCTCTCCTTCGGGCAGCATCGGCCTGGCCGCCGAGCCTACAAGACCGCCCTGCTGCGCGAGGCAGACCGTCCCGACTCCCAGCGAATTCCGCGGATTTCCCCCAGAAATGAGGGTCCGGCGGGTCGCCGCGCAGGGCTGGCCGACCGGGCGGGACGGGGAACCGTCCCTGTCCCGCCCCGTCCCGGCTGAGTGCGGGACAAGGGACGGTTCCCTGTCCCGCCCTCGGCCATTAGGGTGCTGGGTCAGGGGGAGCCGATGCAGAACCTGCGCAGCTGGGTTCGCGGCATGGCCGCGGCAGCGCTGCTGGGCGCGCTGAGTCTGGTCGGGACGCCGGCGCAGGCGGCGCCGGGCGACTGGCGTCCGGTCGACGACGACGTCGCCTGGGGTGAGGCGCAGGTGACGGCCGTCCCCGGCACCGAGGTGCAGGGGTGTGTGGGCGAACGGACCTACTGGCAGTCGGAGGCCGGCGTGGTCACCCTCATCGTGCTCGACTGCAACTCGCCCGTGACGGCGGCGGGCGTCGTCCGCTCCATCGCGCTGAACGCTGACTTCGCCGGCGCTCCCGAGGTCGCCCCGGTCTTCGGCGCCGGCTACGACCTCGCACTGACCAGTTCAGGGGGCAACCTGGACCGCTACTGGTCGCAGGGTTCTCGGTACCTGGGGGTCGGCGCCAGCTGCGGCGCCCGGGACTGTGCCGCGGCGACCGCCCGGTACGCTGGTCAGCTGGCCGGGCTCGTGGGCGAGCGGATCAACCCGGTCTGGCCGGCTCCGGCCACCGGCCCGGTCACCGGGTTCGTCCCGAGCAGCGGGCCGTGGATGCTGGCGAGCGACGCCACGCTGCCGTCGGCGCAGTTGCGGGTGACCGACTGCGCGATGGCGCAGGAGCGGCAGTGGCGGGACGCCGGCGGCCGCTTCGCCATGGCGTCGGTGGTGGAGTGCGGCAGTGCCGAGCTCGCGGCGCGGGCGTGGTCGGATCTGTGGATCAACCTCGCCGTGCAGTTCGCGGACGGCAGCGTGCTCGGCCAGAACATCGACAAGGCCGCAGCCTGGCAGGTCGACGCCACCCGGATCGGCTACGGCCGCGCCTGGGTGCAGGGCACCAGCTACGCCTACGTCCACCGGATCTGCCCGCAGGCCGAGTACGACGCCTGCCGCCAGGCGATCGCCGCGGACGCCGTTGCGCTCAGTTCGTTGCTGCCCGGCGATCTCGTCCCGGACAACCGTCCGCTCAACTTGGCGCTGCAGGTCGTCGCCCTGCTCTTCGTGGTGCCGCTGGGGACGGTCGCGCTGCTGGTGCTGCCGCGCGCGGCCTGGCGGCTGAGCCGGGAGCGCGGCTGGGCGGTCGGGCCCGCGCATCCGGCATTCACGGCCCTGGACGCGGAGGTGCGCCGGGCTCAGCGGTCGCGCTGGTTGCGCGGAGTGGTGACCGGGGTGCTGGTGCTGGCCGGCTACGTCGCCGGGCTGGTTGTGACGACCGTGCTGAACAACCTGATCGCCTTCAGCCTGTGGCTCTTCCTGGCACCGTTGGTGCTGGCGCCCGCGGTCTCCGGCCTGCTGCGTCTGGTCTGGCCGCGACACCAGCTGGCGGCGGTGGCGCGAGGCGTCCGCGGGCCGGCTTCCGCGGCGTCGGTCTTGGGCGCGGGGCTGCGCGCCGGGGCCGGGGTGATGGCGGTGCTCGCGCTGGTCGGGTACATCGTCTGCGCGGTGCTGTACCTGTTGCTGAACTACCAGACCCCGCAGCTGACGGCGACCATGATCGCCTCGCTCGTCGGGTCGGGTGATCCGTTGTCGTTCGTGGTCGGAACCGTCTTCGGGTTCGTCGCCGGGCTGGAGAGCCGCGGGCTGATGCTGCTGCTCTTCCTGGCCGTGCTGGCCGGGCCGATGACGGCGGCCTACCTGCTCGACCGGGTCGGGCAGCGACTCGCGCAGCGTTCGCTGCAGGCGGTGCTGGCGGCGGACACTCGTCCGCACCTGCTGTATCTGCGGGGCTTCGAGGAGGACGATCTGCGGATCTCGCCGTCCCTGGCCCGCACCAGCTTCCTGCAGTGGCTGACCCCGTTCGGCCGGCCGCGGTTCGAGGAGGTGATGGTGCGCTACCTCTCCCGGTTCGGCCCTGTGATCGCCATCTCGGGCCAGCACGGCCGGGCGCTGCCGTCGCTGGGGGCCGCCAAGGCCTC
This sequence comes from uncultured Propionibacteriaceae bacterium, assembly GCA_964563205.1. Classification (GTDB taxonomy): domain Bacteria; phylum Actinomycetota; class Actinomycetes; order Propionibacteriales; family Propionibacteriaceae; genus Propionicimonas. Next base: position 21,789 of record CAZLWS010000020.1, read on the forward strand.
CTTCGCCGACGACCAGTGGCAGCAGAAGGTGCACGAGTGGATGGGCCAGGCGCTCACCGTGGTGGTGGCCGCCACCCCTGACCAGGTGCGCGACGGCCTGATGTGGGAGCTCGTCCAGCTCTCCGACGCCGAGCGCCACGCCCGCGTGGTGCTGGTGGTCGCACCCTGGCCCCGCGAGCAGCTGGGCTCCCGCTGGCAGGGCTTCCTCGCCGCCGCCTGCCGGCTGCCGCTGTTCGCGCCCCTGGCTCTTCGACCGTTCCCGCCCGCAGTCCAGGTGCTCACCTACACCACCGACGCCGGCTGGCGCGGCTACGGCGCCACCCGCCGCTGGGATTGGAGCTACGCCGCCGCCCTGGTCGCCGCCGTCGAGGACGCCGCCCCCGCCTGGGAGCGCGACCGCCTGGCCGAGCAGACCCGCCTCATCACCCCCGACCCCCTTCACCACCCCGGCTGGACGGGGATGGGTCCGATGCCGGCTACGCCACCCCAGCCACCCAACCCGTGGCTCGCCGGGCCCGTCCCACCGTCTGGGCAACCCAACCCGCCATGGCGCCCCGGATCCGTCCCACCGTCGGCCGGGCCACCCCCTCGACGCTGAGGCAGTCGCCGCGCTACACGATGGCGGTTATGGGGTCGGTGACCTCAGCGATGAGTCCGTTGCGCGTCGGGATGGCTGTTCTCGGGCCCTGAGCCCGTTTCAGAAGCACCATCGCGTAGCGCAGCGTCCGTTGCCGCCTTGGCACCCCCGTCAAAACCACTCTCTCGCGCACCAAGGCACGGCGGACCACTTACAGGCGGGGGTCGACGGGCTCCGACTCCAGGGCGAGGACTCCGAAGACCGCCTCGTGGACGCGCCAGAGTGGGTCGCCGGCGACCAGGCGGTCGACGGCCTCCAGGCCGAGGGCGTACTCGCGCAGGGCGAGGGAGCGCTTGCGGCCGAGGTTGCGGTCGCGGAGCCGGGTCAGGTTCTCGGGCTCGGTGTAGTCGGGACCGTAGATGATGCGCAAGTACTCGCGGCCGCGCACCTTGAGGCCAGGCTGGGGGCGATGGCGCTTCTCGCTGGGGGTGAGGTTGGCCAGGGGTTTCACCACCATGCCCTCTCCCCCGGCGCCGGTGAGCTGCTCCCACCAGGCGACGCCGGCGGCACGGCTCTCCGGATCTCGGGTGTCGACGATCAACCGCCTGGTGGCACGGAAGAGCTCTGGGTCCGCCTCGACCAGGCGGTCGGCGATCGCCAGGTGCCAGCCGTGATCCCGTGTCGCGAAGGAGGCGCCCGCGGCGGCGAGCACCTGGAAGACAGCCAGCTGGACGCCGTCCAGCCCGTCCGTCGGCCAGACATACCGCTGCCAGGCGGCTTGGTAGGCCCGGGCATTGGCGAGCCGGGCTTCCGTCCGCTGCAGCAGCGCGTCGACGTCCACGCCGCGAGCCCGGGCGGCGGCCAGCGCTTCGATCGCCGGCGGCAGCGCTGCCAGCGCAGCCGCGCCGACCGGGGCGTACTGCTCGCGCAGCAGCCCGCCGGCCTTGGCCGACCAGGGCAGCAGTTCGGCGTCCAGCAGCAGCCAGTCGGTGTTCAGCTCGGCGTCGAGGCCCGCCTTCCCGACCGCCGCCCGGACGCGCGCCAGCAGTTCGGCGGTGAGGTCCGGGCCGAAGAAGGCTCGTCCGGTGCGGGTGAACACCGAGCCCCCTTGCTCAACGGCACGACCGAGGTAGACCACGGCGCGCGAGCCCATGTGCTTCTCTTCGCAGATCACCTGGTCGACGCCCCATTCGGCGTAGGTGGCGAAGGCCTCGTCGGGGTGTTCGAGGTATCCCTCGCGGCGCGAGGTCGCGACCGGGGACATGGTCGGCGGCAGGTACGGGACCAGCCGCGGGTGCAGCGCGAACCGGCTCATCACCTCCAGGGCTCCGGCGGCGTTCTCGGCGGTGATCGTGACCCGTCCCAGCGGACCGGTCTCCACCGACCGGCGGCCCACGACGTCGTCGAGGCGCAGTTCGTCCTCGGCGCGCTGGGTGGCAGGGCTGAACAGCGGCTTGGCCGGCTCGTAGTGGACGGCCTCCGCGTCCACTCCGACGGTCTCGCGCTCGGGGTAGCGCAGCGCGGAGAGCTTGCCGCCGAAGACGCAGCCGGTGTCGAGGCAGAGCGTGTTGTTGACCCAGTCGAGGGTGGGGGTCGGGGTGTGGCCGTAGACCACCATCGCCCGGCCGCGGTACTGCTCGGCCCACGGCAGCCGGACCGGCAGGCCGAACTCGTCGGTCTCGCCGGTGGTGTCGCCATAGAGCGCGAAGGCGCGGACGCGGCCCGAGGCCCGGCCGTGGTAGGCCTCCTTCAGACCGGCGTGGGCGACGACGAGCCGGCCGTCGTCCAGCACCAGGTGCGAGACCAGGCCGCGGCACCAGTCGCGCACCTTGGCCCGGAACTCTTCGGGCTGCTCGGCGAGTTCGGCCATGGTGCGCTCCAGGCCGTGGCTGAGCTGCACCTTGGCGCCGTCCAGCGCCCGGATCAGCTTGGCTTCGTGGTTGCCCGGCACCGCCAGCGCGTGGCCGGCCGCGGTCATGCCCATGGCCAGCCGGAGCACGCCGACCGAGGACGGGCCGCGGTCCACCAGGTCGCCGACGAAGACCAGCCTGCGACCCTCGGGGTGGTGGGCGTCGACCGGGTTCCCTGTCTCGTCGCGGGTCACTTCGTAGCCGAGCTTGCCGAGCAGGGCGAGCAACTCGTCCAGGCAGCCGTGGACGTCGCCGACGATGTCGAAGGGGCCGTGCTGGTCGCGGAAGTCGTTGAGCAGCCGGTCGCGGATGATCGTGGCGGCGTCCACCTCGTCCACGCTCTTCAGGACGTGGACGGCGCGGAACCCCTCGCGACCCAGACCCTTGACCGACTTGCGCAGCTGCGCCGCCTGCCGCCGGATCGGGCCGTCGCCGAAGTTGCGATCCGCTCGGGTGCGGTTGCGTTCGATCGCCACCTGGGTGGGCACGTCCAGCACGATGGCGACCGGCAGCACGTCGTGCTCGCGGGCCAGCGCGACCAGCCGGGCGCGCGCCTCGCGGGAGGTGTTGGTGGCGTCCACCACCGTGAGCAGCCCGCGGTCCAGCCGCTTGCCGGCGATGTAGTAGAGCACGTCAAAGGCGTCGGACGAGGCGGCCTGGTCGTTCTCGTCCCCGCTGACCAGCGCCCGGCAGTAGTCGGAGCTCAGCACCTCGTACGGCTCGAACGCCCGCGCGGCGAAGGTCGACTTGCCCGACCCCGAGACCCCGATCAGCGCCACCAGGCCCAGCTGCGGCAGGTGAAGCTCAGTCATCGCTGGCCTCCCAAACCTCAACCGCGTCCCCCACCTTCGCCGAGGGCCTGCCTTCCTGCCGAGCGCCTGTGCCCAGGGACAGGCTCTCGACGCCAAGGGAGGCGGTCGATGGGGTGGGGGTGCGGCGGAACAGCGCTAGCTGGGTGGGCGGCCCGAGGTCGGGGTCCACCTCGCCGACCGGACGGAACTCGACCCGGTAGTCGTGGCGGGCCGCCACGTCCGTGGCCCAGGAGGTGAACTCGGAGCGGGTCCACTCGAAGCGGTGGTCGCGGTGGCGCAACTGGCCCTCCGTCAGGCCGTAGACCTGGTTGTACTCCTGGTTCGGGGTGGTCACGACGACGTGCTCCGGGCGGGCGGCGCCGAACACGGTCGCCTCCAGGGAGGCGATCCGGTCGGGTTCGAGGTGCTCGATCACCTCCACCAGCAGGATCGCGTCGAACCCCGCCAGCAGGTCGTCGCGGTAGGTGACCGACGACTGCCGCAGCGTGATCCGGGCGCGCTGGTGATCGGAGCGCCGGTCGAGCCGCAGGCGTTGCTCGGCGAGTTCCAGCACCCGCGGCGAAACGTCGACCCCGACGATCTCGGTGAAGACCGGGTCGTCCAGCAGGGCGCGCAGGTAGTAGCCCTCGCCGCAGCCCAGGTCGACCACCCGGTGGGCGCCGACCTCGCGCAGCACCGCGAGCACCGCGTTCAGCCGCTTCACCTTCAGCGGCGCCGGCCGCGGGGCGTCCACCCCCGCGTCAAGCTGTGCCGAATCGCCCGAGGACGGAAGATCGGCAACACCTTGCACCTCATGGGTCGGCCCGTCAGCCAGCGCCCCCTCGCCCTCGCCAAGCTGTGGCTGAAGCCGCGACATCGAGACATCAGCCACACCTTGCGAGCCGTCGGGGGCCAGCTGGTCAGCCAGTGGGCCCTTCCCCTCGCCATGCTGTGGCTGAAGCGGCGACATCGAGAGATCGGCCACACCTTGTTCGTCCTCGGCGTCGAGGGGGTCGGCGGGCACGAGGTCGTCCAGGGCGGCCAGGCGGGCGGTGGCGTCCTCGACGTAGTCGCGGCGGGCGGCCAGGTACCGGCGGACGATCAGCTGCTGGTCGGGGTGGCCGGCCAGCCAGCCCTCGCCGCGGCGCACCAGCTTGTCGACCTCGTCGGGGCTCACCCAGTAGTGCTTGGCGTTGTCGAGCACCGGCAGCAGAACGTACAGGTGCGAGAGCGCGTCGGCCAGCCGCACCTGCCCGGTGAGGGTCAGGTCGACGTAGGGCGCCCGGCCCCAGCTCTCGTCCGGTCCGAGCGGGGCGTCGGTCGTCTGCACCTGCCAGCCGAGCGGCTCGAACAGCCGGCGGGCCAGCGCCGCGCCTTTGGCAGCGTCTCCGCCACCGGCCCGCACCGGGACGGCCGACACCCGCAGCTCGAGTGGCAGCGCGGCGACCGCCAGTTCGGGATGGGAGTCGCTGCGTCCGTTCAGCGCGGTGTTGAAGACCCGGCCGATCGCGACGGCCAGCATGGACGACGCCGCGTACGGCCGGTCAGTGACGTAGTCGGTGAGCGACAGCCCGTCCCGGGTCTTCAGCCGGCGGCGCACCATGCCGATCGGGTCGACCTCCAGCAGCAGCGCGGCTGTCGTCCGCTCGGCCGACGAGCCGGGGTAGAAGACGGTCGCCTTGCCCACCGGCAGGCTGAACTCCTGGACGCGGTCGGGGTGCTTGTGCAGCAGAAACCCGAGCACGCCGGCGTCCGGCCCGGTCAACGTCACAGTGAGCAGCACCCGGCCATTGTGTCAGGCGGGCCGCCCCGCTCAGCCCAATCGCACCAAGGCGACGCCCGCCAGGACGACCACCGCGCCCAGCACGCGCACCCAGGTGGCGGGGCGGCGGGGGACGCCCATCCAGCCGTTGTGGTCGAAGAACAGGCCGATGGCGACCTGGCCGAGCAGGGTGACGCTCACCGCCAGCGAGGTGCCGAGGATCGGGGCGTTGATGGCGTTGACAAGGACGAACGCCGCGCCGAGCAGGCCGCCCGCGAAGTGCCAGGGACGCAGCGCGCCCGAGCGTCGCAGCCGCTGCCGGGTCGCCAGGCAGATCACCGCGAGCCCGGCCAGCCCCACCGCGAACGACACCAGCGCCGCCGCCAGCCCGGAGCCCATCACCTGTCCCAGCCGGCCGTTGACCGCGGTCTGGACGGCGCCCAGCCCGCCGATCCCGACCGCCGCCGCCCACAGCAGCGGGTGGCCGCCACCCGAAGCCGGCCGGCTCCCCCGCACAAACCGGGCAATCGGGGGCCGCTGCGTGCGCATTGCACGCACCGGGCCTGGATTGCCCGGTTTCTGCGGGAGATCCGGGCCGGGTTGGATGCGGTTGACGAGCACCGCCCCGCCGACCACGAGCGCGGCGCCCAGCCCGCGGACGAGGGTGAGGGGATGGAACGGCGCTCCGAAGCCGCCGACGGCGTCGATCAGCAGCCCGCCGAAGACCTGTCCGACCAGCGGCAGGATGACGGTCGCCGACGCCCCGATCCGGGGCAGCAGCACGATGTTCATCGTCAGGAAGACCAGTCCGCACACCCCGCCGATCCAGATCCACCACGGCTGGGCGGCGGCGGTCTCCGCCAACGGCAGCGGCGCCCCGACGGCCACCAGGGCGAGCGCCAGCGCGGCCGTCCCCACCGCGAAGGAGACCAGCGAGGCCAGCAGGATCGCGCCCAGCCGTCCGGCGAGCCTGGAGTTGACGGCGGTCTGCAGCGGAATCACCGCCCCCGCGACCACCCCGAAGATCAGGGCAGCGGCTACGCCCATGCCTGGCCCCCTTGCCCTTCCCGGCGCAGGCCGATCCTGCGCGTGGGGAAGTCTGCCACCTGCCGCCGGAATCGCCCCATCGCACGCGCAACTGGGCGCGTCCCGCGTCCGCACTGCACATCTGGGACCATCCGACCACCACTACATGCACCACTCCTCAACGGACTCTCAACTAGATGTAGTGGTCTGGTTCGGCGTGGCGTGTGACAGAACCGCCTGCGAGGGGCTATCGTCCAGACCACAACTCAACAGCCACTGCGGCAGGGGAAGCCGGTGCGAATCCGGCGCTGTCGCGCAGCCGTGTGCCCGTCCGGGCGAGTCGGAATGCCTGCCCAGTGGAGTCAACCAATCGACACTGTCGCGCAAGCAGTGGGTGGTGGCGCCTCGGCTCCTCCTTCACATCGGCGCGAAGGAGGGCAATCACATGACATCCGCGATGAAGGTCTACAGCAAGCCGGCCTGCGTCCAGTGCACGGCGACTTATCGAGCGCTCGACAAGCTCGGCCTGGAGTACGAGGTGATCGACCTCGCCGAGGACGAGGCCGCGCTCACCGAGATCCTCGCGATGGGCTACCAGCAGGCCCCCGTCGTCATCGACGGCGACGACCACTGGTCTGGCTTTCGCCCGGACCGGATCAAGGCTTCCGCCGCCCGCTACCAGGCCGCCTGACCCCCCTCCCCCCCCAGCCCGTCCGTTCTGGTGGCGCGGTCGCTCGGCTTCTTCGACGAGATGCCGAACAGCTGCGACGCCAGAACGGGCGGAGGGAAGGCCCACATGAACCTGGTCTACTTCTCGTCCGCCTCGGAGAACACCCACCGGTTCGTCGGCAAGCTCGGGCTGCCGGCCCGCCGGATTCCGCTGCGCGCCACCGAGCCGCCGCTGACGGTGGACGAGCCGTACGTCCTGCTCGTCCCCACCTACGGCGGGGGCGATGGGGCGGGCGCGGTGCCCAAGCAGGTGATCCGCTTCCTCAACGACCCGGGCAACCGCGGCCTGATCCGGGGCGTGATCTCGGCGGGCAACACCAACTTCGGACGGGCGTACTGCCTGGCCGGCGACATCGTGGC
>CAZLWS010000021.1:0-2534 GCA_964563205.1 uncultured Propionibacteriaceae bacterium
GGACTCGCACTTGGCGATCCGGTCCCACATGGCGGCGCGGGCCAGGTTGAGGCCGACGCCGTTGGCGGTGGTCTTGGTGCCCACGGCGGTGACCGCGTCCACCGGCTTCTTCAGGACGGTCTCGATGACCAGCTTCTTCTCGGTCCGCTCGCCGTTCACCGTGGTGATCTGGTAGGTGCGCCGGGCCTTGCCGTTCTTGCCATTGCTGATCAGCCGGGATTCGCCCTTCCACAGCGACGAGTCCTTCTTGCTGACGGTCTTGAACTTGACCTTCTCGGCCTTCGTCACGGTCTTCACCTCGACCCGGTCGACGACGACCTTGAGCGCCTCGGTGACCTCGGTGGCGGCAGCCGGCTTCAATCGGTCGTCGGAGTCGACGGTGATGCCCTGCTCGGTCAGCAGGTCGGCGACCGTGTCGGCGGTGGTGGTGACCGTGCTGGACTTGCCGGCCACCTTGAGGCTGACTTCCTTGGGGGTGGTGACCTCGACTGCGAGGCCCGCCCGGGGCAGCGCCGCCGAGCGGGAGACCGAGAGTTTCGAGCCGGCCAGTTCGTGCTGCTGGAAGCCCTGCAGGGCGTCGCTCAGCACGGCGGCCGTGGTGTAGAAGCTGACCGGCTCGCCGTCCACGTTCAGGGTGACCTGCTTGGAGTAGGCGACGGTGATGGTCTGGCCGTCCGACACCGGGTCGGAGGGGGCGGGGTAGACCAGGTCGCGGTCGCCCAGGGTGATCCCGTTGTTGGCGAGAACGTCGGCGACGGTGAGGGCGAAGCCGGCGGCCGGCAGGGTCTCGCCGTCGACCTTCAGCGTGACGTCCTTGTGGAGCGCCGTGGCAGCGGTGGTGCCGCCCGCCAGGAGCGCGACGCCCAGGGCAGCCGCGACCAGAACGGTGGACTTGGATGGCACTCGGGTTCCTCACGCAAGCAAACAGACTTCCTGAGAAATACTCTCTTATCCTGAGAGAGTTGGCAAGTTTTTCTCAGAAAGTCTGTTGCCAGGCGTTCAGATCAGCCAAACAGCGAGGTGGCGCGAGCCTTCTCCAGGCGGGCGGCGACGTCGGCCCAGTCGACCACGTTCCACCACGCCTTGACGTAGTCGGCCTTCACGTTCTTGTACTGCAGGTAGAAGGCGTGCTCCCACATGTCGAGCTGCAGGACGGGAAGCTGGCCGACCGGCACGTTGGCCTGCTGGTCGAAGAGCTGGTTGATGTTGAGCCGCTGGCCCAGCGGGTCCCAGACCAGCATCGCCCAGCCGGAGCCCTGGATGCCGTTGGCGACCGCGCCGAACTGGCCCTGGAAGGCCTCGAAGGAGCCGAAGAATTCGTCGATCGCGGCGGCGACCTCGCCGTCCGGCTCGCCGCCGCCCTCGGGGGACATGTTCTTCCAGAACACCGAGTGGTTGATGTGGCCGCCCAGGTGGAAGGCCAGATCCTTCTCCAGCTTGTTGACGGCGCCGAAGCTGCCGTTGGCGCGGGCTTCGGCCAGCTGCTCCAGCGCGGTGTTCGCGCCCGCGACGTACGCGGCGTGGTGCTTGCTGTGATGCAGCTCCATGATCTCCGGTGCGATGTGCGGGGCGAGTGCTCCGTAGTCGTAGTCGAGATCGGGCAGCGTGTAGACCATGACATGTCCCTTCGTTGACGGCTTGTCCTTCATCTTCCCCCAACCTGCCGTGTCCAAACCCTATTCCGCAAGGACGGTGTTCGCCGAGGGCCTCCCTTAGCGTCGAGCGCCAGGCCCCTGGGGGAGGTCCTCGACGGGAAGGGAGGCCCTCGATGAAGTGGGGGAGGGGAGGGGCGTTTCCGGGGCGGGGGCGGGGGCTGGGGACGGGGTGTGGGTGGCGTGGGCGGGCTCGAAGTGGGCTTGGCGGGCGGCGCGGCGCAGCAGGCGGAGCAGGGCCGGGCCGACCAAGGCGATCGCTAGCGCGTTGGTGAGCGCCCGGCCGAGGTTCCAGCCCATCGAGGTGGCCAGGTTGAAGAGCACGAAGCGGTGCAGGTTCTCCAGCGGGGAGGCGGAGGGGTCGAAGGAGAGCTGGGTTCCGTCGCCGAGCGCGAACGGCCAGAACGAGAAGTCCATCAGCCAGCCGTAGACGAAGGCCGAGATCGTGCCGTACCCGATCAGCCAGGCCAGCTCCACCCGTCCGGACGCCCGCGGCAGCAGCCCGGCGAACAGCCCGACGAATCCGGCGGCCAGCATCTGGTAGGGCAGCCACGGCCCGACCCCGCTGGTGATCAGGGCCGAGGTGAACAGGGTGATCGCGCCCAGCGCGAAGCCGAAGCCGGCGCCGAACACCCGTCCGGCCAGGATCAGCAGGAAGAAGACCAGTTCGATCCCAGCCGTCCCCGCCCCCAGCGGACGCAGCACCGTCCCGACCGCCGCGAGCACCCCGAGCATCGCCAGGGCCTTGACGTCGAGCCGTCCGCCGGCCAGCTCGGCGAGCACCACCGCGAGCACGATCGGCAGCACCAGGGCGAAGACCATCGGGGCCAGGGCGGGCGGGATCCCCGATTCCGGACGCAGGAACAGCGGCCAGCTGAAGGC
>CAZLWS010000021.1:2634-9377 GCA_964563205.1 uncultured Propionibacteriaceae bacterium
GGGCGCGAACACCTTCGCCAGCTGCGGGGCGTAGGCCGGGGAGGAGGTGAGCAGGTCGACGGTGCTGCCGTCGGCCACCACCTCGCCGTCCGCCATCAGCAGGGTGCGCTGGCTCAGCCCGGCGGCGAACTCCACGTCGTGGGTGCTGATCAGGCAGGCGATGCCGCCGTCCGCCAGACGACGCACGATCCGCTGCAGCTCGGCCTTGGCCTGGTAGCTCAGGCCGCGGGTGGGCTCGTCCAGCAACAGGACCTTCGGCCCGGCCGCCAGCTGAATGGCCAGGACGAGGGTCAGCCGCTGCCCCTCGGAGAGGTCGCGCGGGTCGCGCTCTCCGGGCACGTCGGTGCCGAGCTCTGCCAGCAGTCCGGCGGCCGTGCCCGCCGGGGCGTGGCTCTCGGCGTCCGCCTGGGCGCACTCGGCGGCGACCGTGGGCAGGTACAGCAGGTCGGACGCGGTCTGCGGCACCAGGGTCACCAGCCGCCGGGCGTCGAAGGCGCCCAGGGTGCGCGGGTCCGTCCCGGCCACCGCGATCTCGCCGGAGCAGCTCAGCGCGCCCTGCAGCGCCCACAGCAGCGACGACTTGCCGGCGCCGTTGCGTCCCAGCACCGTGGTGATGCTGCCGGCGGTGAGCTCCAGGTCGACCCCGCGGACGGCCACGATCTCGCCGAACCGGACGTCCACCCCGCGGGCGGTCAGCACGACCTCGCCGGCGGGCGGCTCGGGCGGCGGCGAGGCGACGGGGGAGAGGCCCTGGGCCAGTGCGGTCCGCCGAGCCTCCCGGACGCTGAGCGGCACCCTTGGCCAGCCGGCGACCTCGGCCAGTCCGGCCAGCGGCGGCCGGACGGAGGCCCGCGCCAGGATGCCGGCCGGCTCGCCGTGCTGAGCGCTGCCGTCCCCGGGCAGCCAGATCATCGAGTCGGCGGCCTGCATCACGCGCTCGAGCCGGTGCTCGGCCAGGACGACGGTCAGCCCGACCTCGTGCACCAGCGTCGAGATCGCCGCCAGCACGTCCTGGGCGGCGGTCGGATCGAGGGCGGAGGTGGGCTCGTCCAGCACCAGGACGCGCGGCTGCGCGGCCAGCACCGCGGCGATCGCCACCCGCTGCTGCTGGCCGCCGGAGAGCTCGGCGAGCGGACGCCGGCGCAGGTCGGCGATCCCCATCAGGTCGAGGGTCTCCTCGACCCGCTTGCGCATCGCCATCGGCTCGATGCCCAGCTGCTCCATGCCGTAGGCGACCTCGTCCTCGACGGTGTCGGTGACGAAGCCGCGCACCGGATCCTGGCCCACGTAGCCGACCAGGTCGGCCAGTTCGCGCGGACGGTGGCGTGCGGTGTCCCGTCCGGCCACTTCGACCCGGCCGCTCAGCGTCCCGCCGGTGAAGGCGGGGACGAGGGCGTTGACCGCCCCCAACAGGGTCGACTTGCCCGAGCCGGTGCCGCCCACCACCAGACAGAGATCGCCCTCGGGCAGTTCCAAGGAAACGTCGGCGAGCACCGGACGGTCGGCGTCCGGGTAGCGAAAGCTGACGTTCTCGAAGCGGATCATCCGACCCCCGCTCCGACCTTGTCGTCGACGATCGGGCGGTCGACGTCACGCAGCGAGCGCAGCCGGGTGTCGTGCCGGGCGGAGTCGACCACCGCGGGCGGACGCTGCATCGTCAGCGGCAGCGGCGCGAGCACCAGCAAGACCACGATCAGCATCGGCCAGGTCAGGGTCGGCCACACCAGCGGATCGGTGCCGGGCGCGAAGGCGTCCGGGTCGGCGGCGGCGCCCAGCCACACGGTCAGCGCCGCCAGCACGCCGGTGGCGGCGACCAGGGTGGCGGGGAGCGTCCAGCGGTGCGGTCGGTAGCTGGTGACCGCGAGCCGGCGTCCGGCCAGCCGCAGCCCCCAGGCGGCGCCCAGCCCGCCGATCGCCAGCAAGGCCAGGGCCGCCGGCCACCAGGCGGTGCTGAGCAGCAGGAAGACCCCGGCGGTCGCCAGCAGGGCGGCGCCGAGCATCAGCGTGAGGCTGCCGCGAACCGGCAGGCCCCGGGTGCGCCCGAAGCCGCGCGACTCCATGCCGGCGGCCAGCGCGAGGGATCGTTCGATCGCGTCCGCCAGCACCGGCAGCGCGATGGCGCCGAGCGCCCGCAGCCCCTTCGCGGTGGCGCCGCGCAGCCGCCTCGCCCGCCGCACCCGCAGCAGGCTCTCGATCAGCTGCGGGGCGAGGCTGAGCGCGATCACCACCGCCACCGACGCCTCATAGAGCGCCGCGGGCACCGAGCGCAGCGCCTGGCGGGGGTTGGCCAGGCTGTTCGCCGCGCCGATGCAGAGCAGCATCACGGCCAGCCGGGCGGCGTCGTACAGCGTGTACACCAGGGCTTCCGCCGTCACCGGACCACCCAGCCGGATGCCGGCCGCCCAGTCGGGAAGGCCGATCTCGGGCAGGGTGAACAGGACGGTCTCGCCCCAGCCGCCGCCGATGGCGATCTGGAAGAAGACCCGGACGCCGATCACCGCCAGCGCCAGCATCAGGTACACCCGGACCGACCGGGCCCACCCTGACGCGGTGCGCCGCAACAGCACCACCACGACCATCGCGGTGGCTGCCAATGCCAGGAGCAGCGGGTTGGTGGCGCCGCTGACGGCCAGGCCGATCCCGATCGCCCAGCACCACCAGGCCCAGGGGTGCAGTGAGGTCAGCGATGCCGTCCCTTCAGCCACCACCACAGGCCGGCGCCACCGCCGCCGGCGACCACCACGATGCCGGCGACGATCGCCGCGACCGGGCTGCCGGAATCCGGCTCGACGGGCGCGGGCTCTGCGCTGGGGGAGCCGGCGGGCGGCTCCGGCGACGGGGCGGCGGACTCGGACGCGGTCGGGGCAGCCGTCGGCGACTCGGTGGCGGACGGGGACGCGCTCGGCGTGGCGGAGGCCGTCGCCGAAGCGGTCGGCGTGGGGCTGGCGGTCGGCGTGGCGCTCTTCGTCGGCGAGGGGGAGGTGGTCGGCGTGGGCGACTTGGTCGGCTTCGGAGTGGCGGACTTGGTCGGCTTCGGCTTCGCGGTCTCGCTCGGCTTGGGCGTGGCGGTCTTGGTCGGCTTGGGGGTCGGCTTCTCGGTCTTGGTCGGCTCCGGCTTGGGGGTCTCGCTGGGCTCCGGCTCCGCGGCCGGCGGCTTCACGCCAGGCTTCACCTTGCCGTCGTCGAGGCTCTGGTAGCGCCAGCCCTCGGCGTTGCCCTTGGTCGGCTTGTAGCTGTCGGCGCCGAGGTTGGAGTAGCTCCAGTCGGAGAAGCTGCCGTCGGCATTCCGGGTGGCGTGCCAGTACGACCAGTACTCGACCTGGATGTCGGGCTTGCCCGGCTTGCCGTTGATCTTCGTCACCATGCCGCCGTCGGTGGTCACCTTGAACCCGGCGCTCTTCAACGCCTTCATGCCCGTGCCATGGTCCTTGGCGCATTTGGTGCTGGCGCCGCCCAGGTCGCCGTAGTCGACGATCACCCACACCCCGGAGCAGGTGGCTGCCTGCGCCGGGGCGGGGACGGCGACGGCCGTGCCGACGGCGAGGAACGCCGCCAGCACGACCGAGAGAAGTCGCCTCACTTGGCTACCTTTGCGGTCGGCGCCGAGGTGCTGCCGACCGTCTGAAGGCCCTTGCCGCTGGCGGTCACCTTCACCGTGATCACCTTCCCAGCGTCGGACTTGGTGAGCTTGTAGCTGTCCTTGGTCGCCTTCGAGATGGCCTTGCCGTTCCGGTACCACCTGACGGCGAGCTTGTCCGGTTCGGGCGTCCAGGCCCCGGAGTCGACGGTCAGCGTCCGGCCGACCTTCGCCTCACCGGAGATGGTGGGGACGGGGACCGTCTCATAGCCGGCCGGCGGCGCGTCCAGCTGGGCCGTCTCCGAGTAAGGACCGTAGAACCAGCCTTCCGCGTCACCCTTCTTCGGAGCCGACTGACCGGCGCCGACCAGGTAGGACTCCCATTCACCCCAGGTGCCGTCGGGATTCTGGGAGGCGTGCCAGTATCCCCAGTACTTGGAGAAGGTGGTGTCGATCACGGCGGGGAAGCCATGGACGCGGTTCACGAAGCCGTTGTCGAGGCCGACCTTGAGACCGGCGCTCTTGAGCGCGGCCACGCCGGTGGCGTGCTTGGTGGCGCAGCGGACGGTGTCCTGGCCGTTGCCGCGGTCGACGACCACCCACACGCCGCTGCAGCTGGCGGTCGCGGCCGGCAGCTTCGGCGGGTTCTTGGCGCACTTGCCAAGGTTCAGCGAGATGTCGAGCACCGACTTGCCGGTGATGAGAGAGAGCGCGTTCGCGGTGGCCATCACGTCGGACGAGGTGCCCTCGTCCAAGGAGTTCGGGAAGCCGCCGTCGGAGTTCTGGACGGCGCCCAGCCACGCCCGGGCGGCCTCAGCGGCGTCGCCGCCCAGCGCTGAGCCGAGCAGGGCGGTGGAGTCCACCGGGGAGTAGTTCTCCCAGTAGCCGTCCGCGTTCTGCTCGCCCTCGGCCCAGGCGGCCGCGGCGTTCACCTGAGGCTTGAGCTGGCCCAGGCTCTTCAGCGCCAGGATGCCCATCGCGGTGGTGTCAGGGTCGGCGTTGAAGCCGTTCCACTCGTAGCCGAAAGCGCCGGTCTCGTCCTGCTGGCCGAGCAGGTTGGTGAGCAGGGTGACCGGGATGGTCGCCCCGGCCCGCTGCAACGCGATGATGCCCAGGCTCTGGCTGAAAGCGGACGTGGACGGGCCGATCCGGCCGTCGGCCGGCAGGCTCTTGGTCACCAGCGAGACCAGGTTGTAGCCGGCGAACTTCTTCGGGTTGAGGCCCAGCGCCTTCACCACGATGGCGAGGTTCGCGGCCCGAGCCTGGTTCAGCTTCTTGCTCGGGTAGAGGTAGGCCTTGGCGCCCTTCTCGATCTGCTTCACCAGGGTGCGCAGCGACGGCGCATAGGTGCACTCGCCGGTGGCGGCGAGGCCGAGCGCCGCGGTCATCGAGGCGCTGGCGCCGTCGGCCTTGGCCGGCAGGTTCCGGACGATGAAGTTGGCCGCCCTGGCCTGGTCGGCCGGACTGTCGGCGACCGCCTGGGTCGGCGCAATGAGAACGCCGACCGATGCAATGGCGGCCGCGCTCCCGACGGCCAGCCAGCGCTTGAGTGATTTGAACACCACGAGGGTCCTTTCGCGCGGGGCACCTGGTTCGGGCCAACAGCGCGCTGTCCGGCTCTCCCGCGGTGCCACGACGGGTTTGTGTTGAGCACGAACCCGAGCAGGCATTCCGACTTCGGTGGTCGCCCACCTTCACGGCTGCGGGTCAGTCCCGGATTCGCACCGGGTTCCCCTGCCAGGGTTCGGACCCACCCTAGACCAAATTCCGGGTTCGGGCGGTGGGTGAGGGGAATTGCGAAGGCGCCCTCCGTCCGCGACGGAAGGCGCCCCTCGGGTGAGTCGATCACTCGCCGTCGACGGCCTCCTTGGCGTCCGACACGGCGTCGGCGGCGGCGTCCTTGGCGTCCGAGACCGCGTCGGCTGCGGCCTCCCGGGCCTCGCCGACGGCTTCAGCCGCCTGGCTGGCGGCGTCGCTGACCGTCTCCTTGACGTCCTCAGCGAGGTCGGCGGTCTTCTCGGCGACGTCGCCGGCGGCCTGCTGGGCGTCGTCGGAGGCGCCGGAGACGAAGTCCTTGACGTCCTCGATCCGGGCGGCGGCGAACTCCTGGGCGTCGCCGGCGAACTTCTTGGCGTTCTCGGGCAGGTCGTCGGCGAAGTCCTTGACGTTCCCGACGGCCTCCGAGGCGAAGTGCTGGGCGTCGTCGGCGAGCTTCTTGGCGTTCTCGGGCAGGTCGTCGGCGAAGTCCTTGACGTTCTCGACGACGTCTTCGGCGACGTCCTGGACCTTCTCGATGACGTCTTCAGCGAAGTCTTTGACCTTGTCGAAGAAGCTGGGCTCCTCAGTCATTCGGGGTTCCTCTCGATTGAGTGTGTGCGCACAGCGTAGGCGCCGTGGCAAGGCTTGCGCCAGCGGTTTCCGCGGCTGCCGTCACCGCCCGGCTTCGAGCACCCGGAACCCCTTCGCGCTGGCCGTCCGTTCGCAGCGATACCCCTGCTCGACGAGCCATCGCTGCAGGGAGTCCGCACCCAGGTTGCGCCCCACCACAAGCCGGGCGACGCCGTCCGGGGCGAGGCGGGGGAGCCAGGTGAGCAGCAGGGCGTGCAGGGCCTCCTTGCCGATCCGGATCGGCGGGTTCGACCAGATCTCGTCGTACCGGGCCGCCGGGTCGGCGTCCTCCGGCAGGCTCGGGTGGACGCGGTCCGCGACTCCGTGCCGGGCCGCATTGGACGCGGTGAGCGCGAGGGCGCGCTCGTTGACGTCCACCGCGTCGACTTGGGCCGCGCTGGCGGCGGTCGCCAGCGCCACCGCCAGCACTCCGTAGCCGCAGCCCAGGTCGAGCAGCCGGCGGGCTCCTGGACGGGGGGTCGACTCGCGCAGCAACACCGCGGTGCCGAGGTCGAGGCCCTCGGCGGAGAACACCCCGTCCGCGGTCTCGAACTGCCACTCGGTCTCCCAGAACCGGGCGCGGACCGTCCGCCGGTTCTCCGGCCCGGTCGGGGTGGTGAAGTAGTGGCTCACGCGTCCTCCTCAGCTCGCTGGACGTCCGAGGGAAGCTCCCGGCGGGCACGGGCCTCGGTGGCGCGGGCCGCCAACTTGTCGGCCGGGGGATAGCCGACTTCCTCCAGCACCAGCCCGCGGGCGGGCATCACCGGGACGTCGCCGC
>CAZLWS010000021.1:9477-28767 GCA_964563205.1 uncultured Propionibacteriaceae bacterium
TCGGTCAGCGCGCCGACCAGCGACCGCACCATGGAGTGACAGAAGGCGTCCGCGCGGACGGTGATCTCGACATGCCCGGCCGGAACCCGCTCGGCCTGCAGGCACTGCAATTCGCGGACGGTAGTGGCGCCCTCGCGAGCCCGGCAGAAGGCGGCGAAGTCGTGCAGCCCGAGCAGGGCGGCCCCGGCGTCGTTGACCGCCGCGACGTCCAGCGGCGCCCGGACGGACGCGATCTGATGCCGCAGGATCGGATCGGGGACCACGTCGGTCAGCCGGTACACATACCGTCGCCAGACCGCTGAGAAGCGGGCGTCGAAGCCCGGCTCCGCCACCCGCACCCCGAACACCTGGACGTCCTCCGGCAGCGCCCGCCGCAGCCTTTGCAGCAGCAGTCCGGCGACCTCCGGATCCTCGTTCGAGAGATCCAGGTGCGCCACCTGGCCGCGGGCGTGCACCCCGGCGTCCGTCCGTCCGGCGACCACCAGTTCGGGAGGCTCGGCGAGCCGCAGCACCCGCTGGATCCACAGTTCCAGCTCTCCTTGGACGGTGCGCAGCCCGGTCTGGGCGGCCCAGCCGTGGAAGCCGCTGCCGTCGTAGCCGAGATCCAGCCGCAGCCTCATGCGCCGACCGCTCGGTAGCACAGGTCGACGATCTCGCGGCCGGCGGCGACGCCACGGGCCTCGTACTTGGTGACCGGACGCAGCTCCCAGCGCGGCGCGGGGCCGTCCTGGCAGGGGGTCAGGCCGGGTTCGGCGTCCAGCACCTCGCGGGCGTGCTCGGCGTAGTCGGCCCAATCCGTCGCCAGCCGCCAGCAGCCGCCCGGCGCCAGCTTGCGGGCGACCGTGGCGGCGAAGGCCGGGTTCACCAGCCGGCGCTTGTGGTGCCGGGCCTTGTGCCAGGGGTCGGGGAAGAAGGTCCACAGCTCGGCGATGGAGGCGTCGGGCAGCGCGGTCGCGACCGCCTGCGAGCCGTCCGCCACCACCAGCCGGACATTCTCCACCCCGGCCCGCTCCAGCTTCGACAGGGTGCTGGCCACGGCCGGCTCGAAGACCTCGAAGGCCAGCAGGTTCGCCTCCGGCCGCGCCTGGGCGACCGCCGCCACGACATCGCCGTTGCCGGAGCCGATCTCGACCAGCAGCGGCGCCTGGCGTCCGAAGATCGAGGCCGGGTCGAGCCGGGCGTCCGCGGCCACCGAGGTCACCCGGGCGGCACTGGGCAGGTCGACCACCCACCGCTCCCGCAGCCGCTCCCAAGCCTTCTGCTGGGAGGGGTTCATCCGGGCGCTGCGCCGCACGTACGACACGACGTCGCGCGGGATGCGGGCCTCGGACATGGCCGCCATTCTAGGAGGTTGCGCCGCCCCTCTCTTCGCCGAGGGCCTCCCCAACCGCCGAGGGCCTGGCCCCAGGGCGAGGCCCTCGGCGAGAAGGGTGGCCCTCGACGAAAAAGACCCCCGAAGTCAGGTCAGGGGCGGTTCAGGGTCGGCAGGCTTGGGAAACCGCCGTCCGGCCGAGTTGAATGGAATCGCGCCCGCAGCCTTTCGCGGCGCCACGGGGGAAGGGGACTGCGATGCGCGCGGTCTTAAACGTAGTTTGGCTGGTTTTCGGGGGCTTCTGGCTCGCCTTGGGCTACATCCTGGCCGGGATCGTGGCCTGCATCCTGATCATCACGATCCCCTTCGGGATCGCCTCCTTCCGGATGGCCGGGTACGCGCTGTGGCCGTTCGGCCGCACCGTCGTCCGCCGCCCGGACGCCGGCGCCGGCTCCGCGATCGGCAACGTGATCTGGTTCCTCGTCGCCGGCCTCTGGCTCGCGATCGGCCACGTGACCACCGCCGCGGCGCAGGCCATCACCATCGTCGGCATCCCGCTGGCCGTCGCGAACCTGAAGATGATCCCGGTCACCTGCGTCCCCTTCGGCAAGGACATCGTCGACTCCCGCATGGTTCCCCCCGGAGCCCAGCCGCTGTACTCGGTCTGACCCGTCGACGGGCTTAGCTCGTTGATTGTGCACTGAGTTCGGTAGGCAATCTTCGAACGAGCGGGTCTGCGGAGAGCGGAGCTGGGTTTCCGGCGGGGTCGGCGCATCCCGTACTGTGAACGGGTGGGGTTGATCGACGGGCAGTTGCTGCTCACCACCGCCGTCACGTTGTTCGTCATCGTCGACCCGCCGGGACTGCTGCCGGTCTTCCTGGGGCTGACCAGCCGGCTCACCGCCGCCGAGCGGAACTCCGCCGCGACCAAGTCGTCGCTGGTGGCCTTCGGGGTGATCGCGGCCTTCGCGCTGTTCGGCCAGCAGATCCTCACCTACCTGCACGTCTCGGTGCCTGCGCTGCAGGTCTCCGGCGGCCTGCTGCTGCTGATCGTCGCCCTCGAACTGCTCACCGGCAAGGGTGGCGACCCGGTGCTCCACAAGGGCGTCAACGTCGCGATCGTCCCGCTCGGGACGCCGCTGATGGCCGGCCCGGGCGCGATCGTGGCGACCATGCTCGCGGTGCAGTCGGCGCCCTTCCCGACCGGTCACCTCTCGGTCGGGCTGGCGCTGGTGATCGTGATGGGCCTGGTCTGGGTGTTCATGCGCTTCGCCGGCGTCATCCGTTCCGTGCTGCGCGAATCCGGGACGATGCTCGCCTCCCGGATCGCCGGCCTGCTGCTGGCCGCGATCGCCGTCCAGATGGTCGCCGACGGCGTCTTCGGCTTCATGGCGGAGGCCGCCTGACTTCCGGGGGTGCGGAAAGGCGCCCCTTCCTCGGGTGCGGAAGACCTCCTAGTGGCAGCTGCCAAGGCTGCTCGGCAGGCTGAGTCCCCCCACGAGGAAGGAATATCAGTGATGAAATTTCGCACTGCCCTGGCCGGCGCCGTCGCCGCCGGTCTGGCCGCGCTGACCCTGGCCGGCTGTGCCCCGGCGCCGGCGCCGCAGGCCAGCGAGACCGGGTCGCCGGAGGCGTCCGCCACCCAGACCAGCAAGCCCAGCAAGATCACGCTCCACATCGTCCGGCACGGCAAGACCATCTTCAACGACAAGAGCCTGGTCTCGGGCTGGTCGGATTCCCCGTTGCTGGCCAAGGGACGGGATCAGGCGACCGCCACCGGCAAGGCTCTGAAGGACATCGCCTTCACCGACGCCTTCAGCTCCGACCTGGGCCGGGCGCGCGACACCGCCAACCTCGTCCTCGCCGAGAACGCGAACCCGCCGGCGCTCGTCCAGCTCGAGAACTTGCGAGAGCAGAACTACGGCGGCTTCGAGGGCGATCCGGACGAGGCGATGTGGGTGCCGATCATGGAGTCGATGGGCGTCGCCTACGACCCGGCCAAGTCGACCGACGGCTTCTGGAGCAACGAAGAGGTTCTGGAGTGGTACGGCAGCCATTCCGAGGAGGAGATCGTCGACGCCCTGGCGAAGGTCGATCCGCTGGGACTGGCCGAGAACTGGACGCAGTACCAGGACCGGCTGCAGGCCGGCATCGACGAGGTGATCGCCAAGAGCACCGGCGACAACGTCCTGGTGGTCGGCCACGGCGGCGCCATCGGCTCGATGCTGGAGCTGATGGATCCGGAGGGCTACAACGGCGAGAGCATCGCCAACGGCAGCATCTCGACTGTCGAGTACGAGAACGGCGCCTTCAAGATCATCGAGATCAGCCGCGTCGTCGAGTAGTCCCGGTGCGGAGAAGCCGGCCGGTGACGATCGCCGGCCGGCCTCTCCGTCTTCCGGCGTCGACCTGGGCGCCGGCGAGCCAGGACGCCACGACTCGCTGCCTGGCATCCCGTTGCGGTGGGCTAGAAGGCCTTGCCGGGGTTGAGGATGCCCTTGGGGTCGAACGCGGCTTTCACGGCGGCGTGCAGGCCGTGGACGTCGCCGCCGAGCTCCCTGCGGAGCCAGGCGCGTTTGAGGACGCCGACGCCATGCTCCCCGGTGACGGTGCCGCCCAGGTCGAGGGCAAGGGCGAAGATGCGGTCGGCGGCCTCCTGGGCTGCGGCGGGGATGCCTTCCTCACTCCGCGGCACGCTGATGATCGGGTGCAGATTGCCGTCCCCGGCGTGGGCGAAGGTGAACACGGCGGTTCCGGTCTCGGCGGCGATCCGCTCGACCCCGCGCACCGCTTCGGCCAGCCGCGACCGTGGCACCGCGATGTCCTCGATCAGCGGACGCCCGAACTGCTCGATCGAGGGCAGGGCCAGTCGCCGGGCCGCCAGCAGCTCATCGGCCGCGGCGTCGTCGGCGGCGGTCGTGACCGAGAGCGCCGAGCCCGCGAGCACGTCGGCGATCGCCGCGAGTTCGGCGTCCGCCGCCCTTCCGTCGGTCTGGACGATCACCAGCGCGCCGGCGCCGCCGGCGAGCCTGCTGCCCTGCGCGGCGTCGATGACGCGCAGCGTCGCGGCGTCCAGCAGTTCGAGCAGGCTCGGGACGAGCCGGTGACGGACGATCTCGGAGCAGGCCTGGGCCGCGTCCTCGACCGAGGCGAAGACCGCCGCGGCGGTCGCTGTGCGGTCTGGCAGCGGGGTCAGCCTGACGCGCGCCCCGACGATGACGCCGAGGGTGCCTTCGGAGCCGACGAACAGCGAGGTCAGGTCGTAGCCCGCCACCCCCTTGGCGGTGGCCCGCCCGGTGTGGATCAGGCGGCCGTCGGCCAGCGCGACGTCGAGCCCGAGCACGGCCTCACGGGTGACGCCGTACTTCACGCAGCGCATGCCGCCGGCGTTGGTGGCGATGTTCCCGCCGATGGTGGAGATCTCCGCGCTGGCGGGGTCGGGCGCATACCGCAGCCCGTGCTCACGGGCCGCCCGGTCGAGGACGGCGGTGATCACACCTGCCTCGACGGCGGCGACCTGGTCTATCGGGTCGAGCGAGACAATCCCGTCAAGGCCGCTGAGATCCAGCACCACCGACCCGGCGCCCGCCGTCGCGCCGCCCGCCAGCCCGGTGCCCGCGCCGCGCGGGACGACCGGCACGCCCTGTTCGTGGCACAGCGCCAGGGTTTCGCACACCTCGGCGACGCTCCGGGCGCGAACCACGCCCAGCGGCAGCCCGTCCGGCTGCCAGCCGGAACGGTCCAGCGCGGCCCGATGCCGGACGCCGGGATCGTCGCTCCACCCAGGCAGCGCCGCGAGACGGGAATTCAGGCCGTGGTCGGAGGTCACCCGGCTGCGGCCGGACGCACGATCGGCGGAAGCTGCCGTCCGAGCTTCAGGCTCTCCAGGAAGAGCACGACGGTGGCGGCGATGCTGCGGTGGCTGACGTCGTTCAGGATGTCGTGGGAGCCGCCGCTCACCACCACCGCCCGGGTGCTGGCCGGACCGAGCAGCGGGTCGATCGCGAGGTGCGCCGGCGTGACCGCGTCGGCCTCGCCGTGGATCACCAGGGTCGGAAGCTCGGACGGCGCCAGCTCGGTCTCGGTGAGCCGCAGCGGAAGCGCGCGTCCGAGCTCGCCGCGGTCGAAGGCGGCGTCCTCGCTGATCACCCGGCGATGCGCGGGGCAGGCGCTCCGGGCCGCTAGCTCAGCCTCCCAAGATCCGTCGATGCTCGACGACGCCAGAGCCAAGCCCGCCAGCACCACCCCGTCGACGCCCGGCAGGTCCCGTCCGACCGCTGCGACCCAGGTGGCGCCGGCGTCGGTCCCGACCAGCACTTTCGGGGCCGGCAGGTCGGGATCGGCGAGCAGCCGCTCCACCTCGGCGCGGGTGCCGTCCAGATCGGCCAGGTCGGTGGTGACCACCCGCACCGGGTAGGCGTCGGCGGCGATCCGGCGTCCGAAGCGCTGATAGGCCAGGGCGGTCTCGCCGCGTCCGGTGAGGACGATGACCGTGCCGCGCGCGGCGACGCCGACCGGCCCGTCCCAGGCAGATGCGAGCGCGGGAATGGTGAGTGTGGGAATGGCAGAAGTCACCGCACCACCCTGGCAGCCCGGTCGCGGCGCCGTCCAAGAGGGATCGGTGATGGCAACCGATGAGGATTCGTGATCGCTCGGCGGCTGCGCTGAACGCCGGCCGGCGGCAACAGGCGGTCGGTTACGATTTCCGGCATGGCTCTCTCGCTCGACCTCGACCACCTGCGCACGCTGGTTGCGATCGCGGAGTGTGGCGGGTTCAGCAAGGCCGCGGCGGCGCTGCACATCAGCCAGCCGGCGCTGAGCCAGCACGTCCGGCTGCTGGAGCGCGACCTGAAGCGGAAGCTCTTCGCCAAGGACGGCCGCGGCATGAAGTTCACCGCCGAGGGCGAGCGGGTGCTCGTCGAGGCCCGGCAGATCCTCGCCGTGCACGACGACGCGCTGCGGCGGCTGCACGTCGACCAGGACGTCACCATCGTGGTCGGCTCGACCGAGCACTCCGCCGAGCAGGTGCTGCCGCAGATGCTGCGAGCGCTCAGCGACGCCTTCCCGGGGGCCGCCACCCGGTTCGAGATCGGCCGCTCGACCCAGCTGTCGGAGTCGGTCGAGAAAGGGACGGTCGACTTCGCCTTCCTGCTCGCCTCCCGCGGCAACGAGGGCGGACGCGAGATCGGACGGCTGCCGCTGCACTGGTACGCCGCGCCCGGCTGGCGGCTGCCCGACCTGGAGGCCGAGCTTCCGCTGGTCGCCTTCGAAGAGCCCTGCGGGCTGCGCGAACGGGCACTGGCCGCGCTCGGCGCCCTGGGACGGCGGACGGTCGTGGCCGCCCAGTCGTCGACCCTGGAGGGCGTGCTCGCCGGGGTGCGAGCAGGCCTCGGCATCGCGCTGCTGCCGAGCGCGGGCGGCGTGCCCGCGGGGGTTGCGGTGCGCGAGGACCTGCCCCGGCAGGGCGATGTAGGACTGAACCTGCTCGTCCGGCGCGGACTTGATCCCGACATCGAGACGACCGCCATCGAGGCGGGGGAGAGCTTCTTCGCCCGCCGGGCGAACCTGGTGGACGTCTCCCGCCGCTCGGCGTGATCGGGCCATACACCAATCCGATCAGCATTCGCGATGGTTCTTCATCGCAGATTGACGTTGGACGATCCGCGTGAGGCCATCTAGGGTCTTCCCCATGCAGAGGAACGCACAGCCGAGCCGCGCCATGCGGCGCGTTGCCGTCGTGCGTCCTGCCGCTGTGCTGCGAATGTCCTGCGGCGCGGCCTGTTGTTGCCGCTGCTGCTGCTGACCTGGTGCCGTTGATCGGCGACCCCGTGTCGCCGAGGCCCGTCCCGCACCGCAGTCACCCCAAAACCCTCGCCCGGCGCGGCGTCCCTCGTCGGCTGCCCGGACGAAATCCCTCGCACGACCTCGACTTACAGGAGCAACACCATGTCCACGACTCTCACCCGGGGGTGGGCCGCGCTGCTGGCCGCCGGCGCCTCGATCGCCCTCGTCGGCTGCGGCGGCGGCGCGCAGCCGGCCGGAACCTCGTCCCCGCCGGCCGAGACCTCGCCTGCGGCGGCCGTCGGCGATCCGGTGAGCGGCGGCGCCATCCGGATCGGCCTCAACTCGGCGCTGGTCTGCATCGACCCGCACCAGAACGCGTCCAACACCACGATCTTCATCACCCGCAACCTGGTCGACAGCCTGACCGACCAGGATCCCGAGACCGGTGAGCTCAAGCCCTGGCTGGCGACCGCGTGGACGGCGAACGCCGACGCCACCCAGTACACCTTCACCCTGCGCGACGACGTCACCTTCAGCGACGGGACGCCGCTCACCGCCCAGACCATCACGAAGAACCTGGACTGGATCAAGCAGGCCGGCCCCGCGGTCGCGTCCCTGGCGAACGCCTACCTGAGCGGCTACAGCGGCAGCACGGCGGTCGACGAGCACACCGTGCAGATCAACTTCGACCAGCCGAACGTCCAATTCCTGCAGGCCACCTCGACCCCCACCCTCGGCATCTTCGCCGACGCGACCACCGCGCTGCCCGCCGACGAGCGGTGCCAGGGCAAGCTGGTCGCCACCGGCCCGTTCACGCTGGCGAGCTACAACCCCCAGCAGGCGATAGAGCTGGCCCGGCGCACCGGCTACGACTGGGGCTCGGAACTTCGCCAGCACACCGGCGACGCGTACCTGGAGACGGCGACCTTCAACATCGTCCCGGAGGCCGGGGTGCGGACCGGGCAACTGCGCAACGGCGAGCTCGACCTCGACACCATCCCGCTCACCGAGGACGTGAAGCTCTTCGAGGCGGACGCGAACTTCAACGTCGTCGGCCGGCCCTACCCGGGCCTCGGGGTCACCCTGATCCCGAACCTCGCCCGGCCGGTGCTGCAGGACGTGAAGGTGCGCCAGGCCCTGCTGCTGGCGGTCAACCGCGAGGAGCTGGTGGCCGGCGTCCTGACCCAGTACGACGGGGTTCCGACCAGCCCGCTCACCTCGTCCACCCCGCTGCACCAGGTGATCCCCGGCGTCCGGTTCGCCCCGGACGAGGCCAAGCAGCTGCTCGACGAGGCGGGCTGGGTTCCGGGTGCTGACGGCATCCGCGAGAAGGACGGCGCCAAGCTCACCCTCAGTGCGGTCTACCACTTCTCCCGCGGCTCCACGGCGGCGATGGAGCTGGTGCAGCAGCAGTACCGGGCGATCGGGGTGGACCTGCAGCTCAACCTGCCCGACCCGGGTGACCTGGCCAAGTACACCAGCAGCGGCGACTTCGACCTGTGGTTCACCCCGTTCCACCGGGCCGAGGCCGACACCCTGCGCAGCACCCTCTCCTTCTACGCCGGCAACACCGGCCGGGCGCCGGAGGCTCGTCCGGTCGACGAACTGCTGACCAAGGGCTCCCAGGAGACCGACCCGGCCAAGCGCCAGGAGCTGATCACCCAAGCCGCCACCGAGCTGATCGACCAGGCCTACGCGATCCCGCTGTACGAACTGGCCGGCGTCTTCGCCACCTCCGGCAAGGTGCAGGGGCTGGTGATGGACGCCACGTCCCGGCTGAACCTGTACGACGTCTGGCTCTCGGCCTGACCGCGGGGGAGTGAGATCGTGAGGAGCTATCTGCTGGTGCGGCTCGGGCAGTCACTGCTCGTGCTGTGGGGTGCGTTCACCGCGTCCTTCCTGCTGCTCTACGCGCTGCCCAGCGACGCCATCACGATCAAGCTCGCCGCTGCCGACAACACCGGCGCCGTGACGCCCGAGGTGCTGGCGCAGATCCGGGCGGAGTACGGCTTCGACCGGCCGCTGATCGTCCAGTACGCCGACGAACTGTGGTCCTGGCTGCACGGCGACCTGGGCAACTCCCTGGTCACCGGCCAGCCGATCGTGGAGACCGTGCTGAGCGCGGCCGGACAGACCGCGGCCATGTCCGGGCTGGCCATCGCCCTCGGGGTGGCAGCCGGCCTGCTGGCCGGGAGCCTGGCCGGTCACGCGGGCGACTCCCGGTGGGGGGAGGTGCTGCTGTCGCTGCCCCCGATCGGGGTATCGATCCCCACCTTCACGGTGGGCCTCACCCTGATTCACGTGGTCTCCTTCCAGTGGGGGCTGCTGCCCTCGGGCGGCAACAACGGGTTCGCGGCCCTGATCCTCCCGGCGATCACGCTCTCGCTGCCGGTCGCGGCGGTGGTGACGCAGATCTTCGCCAAGAGCCTGCGCTCGGTGCTGCAGGAGCCCTACATCGCCACCGCCGTGGCGAAGGGCGCCGGCCGGCTGCGGATCCACCTGCGGCACGCCTTCCGCAACGCCATCGGGCCGGCCCTGACCATGACCGGCGTGGTCGTCGGCAACCTGCTGGCCGGGACGGTCGTCGCCGAGACCGTCTTCTCCCGCGAGGGGCTGGGCCGGATCACCTACGACGCGGTCAGCAAGCAGGATCTGCCGGTGGTGCAGGCCGTGGTGCTCTTCTCCGCGCTGATCTTCGTCGTGGTCAACCTGATCGTCGACCTGACCTACCCCCTGATCGACCGCCGGATCACCCTGACCGCCGGCCGGCCGGTGAACCGGATCGCGAAGGAGGTGCTGGTGTGATGCGGCTCAAGCCCACTGTGCTGCTGGCGGCCCTGGTGCTGACCCTCGTGGTCACGGCGGCCTTCTTCCCCGGGCTGCTCGCCCACCAGTCGCCGATCGACGGCCAGGTGCTGGACAAGCTGCAGCCGCCCAGCGCCGAGCACTGGTTCGGCACCGACTACCTCGGACGGGATCTCTTCGCCCGGGTGATCCACGGCACCTCGGTCTCGCTCAAGGCGACCCTGATCGCGGTCGTCATCGCCTTCGGCGTGGGCAGCCTGCTCGGAGTCGTCGGAGGCTACGTCGGCGGCCCGGTCGACGCCGTGATCATGCGGGTGGTCGACGTCCTGCTCGCCATCCCCACCTTGCTGCTGTCGCTGGCGATCGTGGCGGCCCTCGGCTTCGGCGCGACCAACGTCGCCGTCGCGGTCGGCGTGGCCAGCGTGGCCTCCTTCGCCCGGCTCTCCCGCAGCGAGGTGCTGCGGATCCGCACCGCCCCCTACGTGGAGGCGGCCGGGACGCTCGGAGTGGGCCGAACCGGCGTGATCGTGCGGCACGTGCTGCCCAACTCGATGGGGCCCGCGCTGGTGCTGTCGGCGCTCGAGTTCGGAACGGCCATCCTGGCCGTGTCGGCGCTGAGCTTCCTCGGCTACGGCGAGCCGCCGCCCACCCCGGAATGGGGGAAGGTCGTCGCCGAAGGCCGCGACTACGTGGGGATGGCGTGGTGGACGGTCGCCCTGCCCAGCGCCGTGATCACGGCCGTGGCGCTGTCCGCCAACCGGCTTTCCCGCTGGCTCGACCAGAAAGGCGAGGTGCTGCGATGAGCACGGAACTCATGACGAAAGAGGTGGCGATCGCCGCCCGGCCGGCGATCGAGCCGCTGCTGCGGATCGACGGGCTGCGGGTGGCCTACGGCCACGGCCGCCGCCAGCACGAGGTCGTCCACGGCATCGACCTGGAGATCCCGGCCCGCCGGATCGTCGCCCTGGTGGGGGAATCCGGCTCCGGCAAGACCACCACCGCCCGGGCCGTCAACGGCATGCTCGGCGCGACCGGCCGGATCACCGGCGGCCGGATCAGCTTCGACGGACGCGATCTCGCCGGACTGTCGGCGCGCGGCTTCCGCAGCCTGCGCGGCCGGTCGATCGGGCTGATCCCGCAGGATCCCGCCACCTCCCTCAACCCGGTGGTGCGGGTCGGCGCACAGGTCGCCGAGCCGCTGCTGCTGCACGGGCTTGCCACCCGCAGCGACGTGACCGAGCAGGTGCTCGCCCTGCTGGAGCAGGTCGGCGTCGACCGTCCCGAACTGCGCGTCCGGCAGTACCCGCACCAGCTCTCCGGCGGACTCAAGCAGCGGGTGCTGATCGCGATCGCGCTCGCCGCCCGGCCCCGGCTGCTGATCGCGGACGAGCCCACCAGCGCCCTGGACGTCACCGTGCAGCGGACGGTGCTCGACCACATCACCACCCTGGTGCACGAATTGGGCGTCTCGGTGCTGCTGATCACCCACGACCTGGCGCTGGCCGCCGAACGGGCGCACCACGTGGCGGTCCTGCAGGACGGGCTGGTGGTCGAGCAGGGAGCCTCCCAGCAGGTGCTCGGCGAACCCGCCGCGCCCTACACCCGCCAACTGGTGGCCGACATCCCCAGCCTCACCCCGGCCGTCCGCGTCCGGCAGGTCCGGCCGCAGCCGGCGGAGGAACCGGCGCCGGTGCTGCAGGTCGCCGGGCTGAGCCGCCGGTTCCGGGTGGACGACGCCACGATCACCGCCGCCCAGGACATCGAGTTCACGCTGCCGCGCGGCCGGACGCTCGGCCTGCTCGGCGAATCCGGATCGGGCAAGTCGACGACGGCCCGCATCATCGCCGGGCTGGAGACCGCCGACAGCGGAACGGTGCTGGTCGACGGCCTCGACGTGACCGACCGCAGCCGGGCCGCCCGCCGGGAGCTCTACCGGCACGTGCAGATCGTCTACCAGAACCCGGTCTCCTCCCTCGACCCGCGCTACACCGTCGCCCGGGCGATCGAGGAGCCGCTGCGGGCCTACGGCATCGGCGACGCCCAGCAGCGGGCGGCCCGGGTGGCCGAGGTGCTCGACCAGGTGGCGCTGCCGCGGGAGCTGGGCGCCCGGCGTCCCTTCGAGCTTTCCGGGGGTCAGGCCCAGCGGGTCGCGATCGCCCGGGCGCTGGCGCTGCGGCCCTCGCTGATCGTGCTCGACGAGCCCGTGTCGGCGCTGGACGTCACCGTGCAGGCGCGGATCCTGCGGCTGCTGACCGGGCTGCAGGAAGAGCTGGGGCTCAGCTACCTCTTCATCTCCCACGACCTGGCCGTCGTCCGCCAGATCTCCGACCTGGTCGGGGTCATGCAGCGCGGCCGGCTGGTCGAGTTCGGACCGGTCGAGGAGGTCTTCACCGATCCCCGCGATCCGTACACGAGGCTCCTGCTGGACGCGGTGCCCCGTCCCTGGGAAAGCCCACTGGAAGCCATCACCACTCACCCAGCCATCACCACTCACCCAGCCATCACCCACACAGCGAAGGGAACACTCCGGTGACCGTCGAATTCATCAGCGCCATCAACGTCAACGCCAGCAACGAGTACAACCGGCTCGGCCAGAGCGCGGTCGACCCGTCCTTCTTCCGGCGTTACGCGCGCGCCCTGGAGGATGCCGGCTTCAACTACACCCTGGTGCCCTACTCCTCGAACTTCCACGACCCGTTCGCGGTGGCCAACGCCGTCGTCGCGGCCACCGAGACGGTGACGCCGATCGTGGCCGTCCGGCCCAACATCGCCTTCCCGACGGTGGTGGCCAAGGCGCTGGCGACCTTGGACCAGTTCGGCGAGGGACGCGCCGCCGTCCACATCATCTCCGGCGGCAGCGACGCCGAGCAGGCCCGCGAGGGGGACTACCTGCCCAAGGACCGCCGGTACGCCCGCAGCGCCGAGTTCATCGACATCCTGCGCAAGGTGTGGACGAGCACCGAGGCGTTCAGCCACCACGGCGAGTTCTACGACTTCGACGGCTTCGTCAGCGACATCCGGCCCACCCGCGGGACGATCCCGGTCTCGGTCGGCGGATCCTCCGCTGAGGCCTACCAGGTCGGCGGCTCCCGCGGCGACATCTTCGGGCTGTGGGGCGAACCGCTGAAGGACACCCAGGATCAGATCGACCGAGTGAACGAGGAGGCGGCGAAGGCCGGACGCGCCGACCGTCCGCGGATCTGGGTGACCTTCCGGCCGATCATCGCGCCCACCGAGGAACTGGCCTGGGAGCGGGCCCACACGATCCTCTCGCGGCTGAGCAAGGGAGTGGCGGGCGCCGGCGGCTGGCGGAACCTCACCACCGACGCGCGGCCATCCAATGTCGGCTCCCAGCGGCTGCTCGACATCGCCGCCCGCGGGGACGTCCACGACCGGGCGCTGTGGACGCCCACCGCTGCCGCGACCGGAGCCGCGGGGGCGTCGACCGCCCTGGTGGGCACCCCGGAGACGGTGGCCGCCGCCATCCTGGACTACGTCGACCTGGGGGCCGAGCTGATCTCGATCCGGGGCTACGACAACCTCAACGACCTGATCGACTACGGCCGCTACGTGCTGCCGCTGGTCCGCTCCGAACTCGCCCACCGCGAGGCCACCGGCCAGCGCGGGACATTGCAGGACGAGCACCTGGGCGCCTACGCGACGGCAGGGGCGAACGCGTGACTCGCCGCTACGTCGTGATCGGCGCCGGGGCGGTGGGCGCCGCGCTGGCCGCCGGCCTGCAGGACGCCGGAATCCCGGTCGTGCTGGTGTCGCGCGGGGCGACCTATGAGGCGATCCGCACCCGCGGCCTGCGGCTGCGGCACCGTGGTGAGACCCGGACGCTCACCGTCCCGGTGGCCGGCTCGCCGGATCAGGTCGAGCTGGGCGGCGATGACATCCTCGTCCTGGCCACCAAGACCCAGGACGCCGCCGCCGCGCTGGCGGACTGGGCGTGGCGGCCGGCCGGGCCCGGCCGGGTCGCGGCAGACCTGCCGCTGGTGCTGCTGCAGAACGGGCTGGAGGCGGAGCGGCTCGCGCCGCGCTACTTCCGCACCGTGATCGGGGCGGTGGTGGCTGCCGCCGCCAAACATGTGATCCCCGGCGAGGTGGAGGTGGGCGCCGAGCCGCGGCTCGGCCAGGTGATTCTGGGCGCCCACCCGGCCGGGGACTCCCGGGCCGCCGAGCTGGCGGTCACCGTGGCGGCCGATCTCTGGCGGGCCAACTGGCTCACCCAGGCGGTGCCGAGCATCGAGCGCTGGCTGGCGTGGAAGCTGGTGCTGAGCACCACCTTCGCCGTCGACGTGCTGGCCGGCGGCGCCGACCGGCTCGCCGAACTGCGGGCGAGCCTCGCCGGCGAGACCCGGACGGTGCTGACCCGCGCCGGCTACGAGATCGCCGATCCGGAGGACGAGCTCGGCTACGACCGGAGCCTGGCGACGATCCCGGCGGACAGCGACTACGGGGCCGGCCAGCTGTCGCCCTGGCAGAGCTTCGCCAGAGGGTCCGGCAGCGAGGTGGACTTCCTCAACGGCGAGATCGCGCTGTTGGCACGGGTCCACGGCGTCCCCGCTCCCTACAACACCGCCCTGCAGCGAGTGCTGGGCCCGTCCGCCGCACGGGGCGAAGGGCCCGGGACGCACCACGTCGACGAGGTGCTGCGCGCCGCGGGCCTCGTCCTGGCCGGGGGCGGCTCGTGACCGGCGTGGGCGTGGTCGTCGGCAACCCCCGGCCCCAGTCGCGCACCCTGGCGGCGGCGGTCGCCGTCGTCCGGGCGGTCACCGGCGGCGAGCCGGACTTCGTCCTCGACCTGGCCGAGTTCGGCCCACGCCTGCTCGACTGGAAGGACCCGGACGTCGCCGCGGCGGTCGAGCAGGTGACCTCGGCGCGGCTCGTCGTGGTTGCGAGCCCGACCTACAAGGCGACCTACACCGGGCTGCTCAAGCTCTTCCTGGATCGGTTCCGCGCCGGCGCGCTCGCCGGAGTCGAGGCGATTCCGCTGCAGCTGGGCGGCGACTGGAAGCACTCGCTGGCGCCCGAGGTGCACCTCAAGCCGGTGCTCGCCGAACTCGGCGCCGCCACCCCGACCCGCGCCCTGTACCTGCTGGAGTCGGACGCCGGGGACGACCCCGCGGCCGGCTTCGCCGCCTCGGCGACCCTGGCCGACTGGCTGTCGATCGCGCGCGGCCAGCTGCGGGGGGCGGCATGACCGTGGCCACCGCCTTGGATCCGCTGCATCTGCGGAGATCCTTCAGCGCATTCCCCTCCGGGGTGACCGTGATCGCCGGGCTGGCGCCGGACGGAACCCCGCTCGGCCTGGTGGCGAGCTCCTTCACCTCGGTCTCGCTGCAGCCGCCGCTGGTCTCGATGTGCATCGCCCACACCTCCGGGACATGGCCGCTGCTCACCGGGCTGCCGGTCCTGGGCGTGAGCGTGCTGGCCGCCGACCAGGGCTGGATCGCCCGCCAGGTGTCAGCCCGGCGTCCGGACCGCTTTGCCGGGGTGGAGTGGCGCGCCACCGCGGACGGCGCCGTCGTGCTGGACGGCGCCAGCGGCTGGATGGAGGTCAGCGTGCAGCAGCAGATCCGCGCTGGCGACCACGACATCGTCGTGCTGGCCGTCCACGAACTGAACGCCGACCCCGAGATGCAGCCCCTGGTCTTCCACGGCAGCCGCTTCCGGCAGCTCGCCTAGGCCTTGGCGAACT
Source organism: uncultured Propionibacteriaceae bacterium (assembly GCA_964563205.1). Lineage (GTDB taxonomy): Bacteria > Actinomycetota > Actinomycetes > Propionibacteriales > Propionibacteriaceae > Propionicimonas. The sequence goes on from CAZLWS010000021.1 coordinate 25,083, forward strand.
TCTCCACGAGGTTGGACGGCAGCAGCTCGTAGCCGTGGAACTCGCGGCTGAACGTCCCGGAGCCGTGAGCGATGCCGCGCAGGTCGATGGCGTACCGGGCGAGCTCGGACTGGGGGACCAGGGCGCGGATGATCGCCTTGCGGTTCTCCGAGTCGCTGCCCAGCAGCTGTCCGCGGCGTCCGGAGAGGTCGGTCATCACCGGGCCGAGGTACTCCTCGCCGACGATGACCGTCACCAGGTCGATCGGCTCCAGCAGGGCGACCACCGCCGGCTTGGCGGCCTCCTTGATCGCCAGCGAGCCGGCCAGCTGGAAGGCCATGTCGGAGGAGTCCACCGAGTGGGCCTTGCCGTCGAACAGGGTGACCCGCAGGTCGACCATCGGGTAGCCGGCGAAGACCCCCTTCTCCAGCTGGGTGCGGATGCCCTTCTCCACCGACGGGATGAACTGCCGCGGCACCGCGCCGCCCACCACCTTGTCGACGAACTCGAAGCCGGCGCCGCGCTCCAGCGGCTCCACCTCGATATTGCACACCGCGTACTGGCCGTGGCCGCCGGACTGCTTCACGTGGCGTCCCAGCGCGGTCGCCTTGCCGACGAAGGTCTCCCGCAGCGGGATCTTCAGCTCGTCCTGCTCGACCTTGACGCCGTACCGCTCCACCAGCCGCGCCAGCAGCAGGTCGGCGTGCGCCTGGCCGGTCGTCCACAGCACCAGCTGGTCGTTGCTGCCGCGGTCGAGCCGGACGGTGGTGTCCTCCACCACCAGCCGCTGCAGGGCGCCGGGCAGCTTGTCCTCGTCGTTGCGGGTCGCCGCGCGGATCGCCAGCGGCAGCAGCGGCTGCGGCAGCGTCCAGCGCTCCACCACGGCGGGGCGCTCCTTGGACGAGATGGTGTCGCCGGTCTCCGCCGTCGTCAGCTTCGGGACCATCACGATCTCGCCGGCGATCGCCGAACCGCGCGGCTTCAGCTCGGTGCCCACGGCCACCTGGATCTGCCCGATCCGCTCGTCGGTGTCGTGACCCTCCGAGCGTCCGCCGTGCCCGCTGACGTGGACGGTGTCCTCGGCGTTCAGCGTCCCGGAGAAGATCCTGATCATCGACAGCCGGCCCGCGAACGGGTCGGTGGTGGTGCGGATCACCTGGGCGACCAGCGGCTCGGACGGATCGGTGGCCGGGGTCGGCAGCTCCTCGCCGGCGGGGCTCTCGATCGCCGGGTTCGGATGCAGCGACGGGGTCGGGAAGCCGTGCGCGATGAGCCGCAGCAGCTCCTCGACGCCCACGCCGGTGTTGGACGCCACCGGCACCACAGGGAACAGATTGGCGGTGGCGACGGCCTTCATCAGGTCGTCCAGCAGGTAGTCGGTGTCGAGCTCCTCGCCGCCCAGGTAGCGCTCCATGAGGGCGTCGTCCTCAGCCTCCTGGATGATCGCCTCGATCAGCGGGCCGCGGTAGGCCTCGACATGGTCGTCGTCCGCGCTGAGCTTGCGGTTGACCACCTCTGCGCCGGAATAGTCGTGCTCCTCCAGGCTGAGCAGGCCGATGTTGCCCGAGATCACGCCGGGGGCGGACAGGGTCGGGACGTGGGTGGGCAGCACGCCCTCGCCGAAGGCCTCCTGCGCGGCGGCGACCGAGCCGTCGAAGTCGGCGTGGCCGGCGTCCAGCTTGGTGAGGGCGATGATCCGCGGCAGGTTGGCGGCGGTGCACTCCTCCCACAGCGCGGCGGCGGCGCCGTCGATGCCGTCCGCCGCGGAGATCACGAAGATGGCGGCGTCGGCGGCCCGGATGCCCGCGCGCAGCTCGCCGACGAAGTCGGGGTGGCCGGGGGCGTCCAGCAGGTTGGTGAGGGTGCCGCGGTTCTCGACGGAGGCGATGTACAGCTGGGCGGCGCGCTCGGCGTCCTCCTTCTCGCCGCGGTAGCCGGCGATCCGCGCTTTGAGCAGCTGCTCGAACAGGGAGGTCTTCCCCGACCCCGCGTTTCCGATCAGGACGACGTTGCGGACTTGGTCAGGGCTGGTCACCTGCAGCGAGGCGGCGCTCATCTTCGAACTCATACCCCCAACCTTGCCCGGGGTCGGGAGGCCCCGCAACCGGTTTTGGACGATTCATGCCCGCTGATCGATCGGGACGTAATTCCGCTTGGCGTAGCCGGTGTAGATCTGCTTGGGTCGGGCGATCTTCTGCTCGGGGTCGGTGATGAACTCCTGGTACTGGGCGGCCCATCCTGAGGTGCGAGGGATCGCGAACAGCACGGTGAACATCTCCGGCGGGAAGCCGAGCGCCTCGTAGATCAGCCCGGAGTAGAAGTCGACGTTGGGGTAGAGCCGGCGGGAGACGAAGTACTCGTCGGTCAGGCCGTACTTCTCGAGCTCCTGGGCGATCCGCAGCAGTGGGTTGACGCCGGTGATCTCGAAGACGTCGTCCACCGCCTTCTTGATGACGCGGGCTCGCGGGTCGTAGTTCTTGTAGACCCGGTGGCCGAAGCCCATCATCCGCACCCGGCCGGCCTTGACGCCCTCGATGAACTCGGGGACGCGGTCCACCGTCCCGATCTCGCGGAGCATCTTCAGCACCGCCTCGTTCGCGCCGCCGTGCAACGGCCCGTGCAGGGCCCCCACCCCGGCCGACACGCAGGTGTACAGGTCGTTGCCCGAGCTGGCCACCGAGCGGACGGCGGACGTGGAGCAGTTCTGCTCGTGGTCTGCGTGCAGGATGAAGAGCACCTCGACGGCCCGGATCAGGCGCTCGTCGGCGTGGTAGCGGCGCTCCGCCTGCTTGAAGAGCATCGCCAGGAAGTTGTGGCAGTAGCCGTAGCCGTCGTCCGGGTTGACGTACGGCTTCGCCTTGCCCTTGCGGTAGGTGAACGCGGCCAGGGTCGGCATCTTCGCGATCAGCCGCGCGATGTTCAGTGACCGCGCCGCCGGGTCGTCGAAGTTCCGGGCGTCCGGATAGAAGGAGTAGAAGGCCGCCGTCGAGGCCATCAGGATGGTCATCGGGTGGGCGTCGTAGGGGAACCCCGCCAACACGGTCTTGAGCTTGCCGGGCAGCATCCGGTGCTCGGTGATCAGCCGCTCCCACTCGGCGAGCTGGGCGGCGGTGGGAAGCTCGCCGTTCAGCAGCAGCCAGGCCACCTCCAGGTAGGTCGACTGCTCGGCGAGCTGCTCGATCGGGTAGCCGCGATACTCCAGAACGCCCGCGTCCCCGTCGATGTAGGTGATGGACGACCGGCACGAGGCGGTGTTCACGTACCCCGGGTCGTAGGTCGCCAGCGGCTCGCCGTCCACCCGGAACTGTCGCAGGTCGGTGGCCCGGATGGTTGCGTCGGTGATGGCCAGGTCCGCCTCGGTGTCGCTGCCCGGGTGCCTGATCTGGAGGAGGTCTTCCATGGTCAGACCATACGGCGCGGCTCGCGCGAAGGTGCCGAGTCCGTGATATTGGCACCGATTTGCTCGATTCGCCGTGCCCTCGCCTGTCCGGGCCACCAGGCGTGGCGTGGTGGGTCCGGTCGCGCAGAGGAGAACATATGAACAGGCTGAGGTGGGTTGCCTCTCCCTGCAATTCGCAGTATGAGGGAGCGCGCGACGTGACCGTCGAGAACTCCCTGCAGTAGGACGGCACAGTGAAGGTCGACAATCTGCGTCAACGAGCAGGGCGAACCCAGCTCGGTAAAGACGCCAGTTTCCAGGTAACCG
>CAZLWS010000022.1:0-22254 GCA_964563205.1 uncultured Propionibacteriaceae bacterium
GCGGCGGGATGACTTCGGGGACGCCGTCGGTGGCGATCTGGATGCGCCAGGGCTGCCGGAGCGGGTTCTTCGCGGGTTCGAACTTCGGATGGTGCTGCACGCACAGGAGCACGAGATTGTGCAGGGCGGTGATGCCTCCCATGGCCCACGGGAGGATGTGGTGGGCTTCGCAGCCGACCGGTCCGACGTCGCAGCCGGGCATGACGCAGCCGCGGTCGCGGAGTTCGAGTGCTGCGCGCAGGTCGGGGCTGACGAGGCGGTGTTCGCGTCCGAGGTCGAGGATGGCGGAGTCGCCGTCCATGACGGCGGGGAGGATGCCGGCGTCGCAGCAGAGTCGGCGGAGGTCGCCGGCGGCGAGGGGTTCGGCACCGTTGAGGAGTCCGGCCGCGGCGGCTTGGGCGGCGAGTTTGTGGTGGTCGACGACGACGAAGATGCGGGCCCGGTCGGCCAGCCCCGGTCCGGCGCTGCCGCGTTCGGTGCCGGATCGGCTCGGCATGGTGACGACGACCCGGTCGTGCCCGGCCAGTAGGCGATCCGGCTCCCAGCGGTCCGCTCCTCGGCTGTCCGGCGTGAGGAGGCGGGGCTGCTGACTGTTCGGGTCACGGTGGTCGGCGCCGCGCGGGTCTGGGTCTAGGCGGTCCTGTTGGCGACGTCCGGTTCCGGCCTGTTGCTGGTGCTGCCGGATGAGCAAAGCCAGCGCGTCAGCACGGCGTTGTTCGAAGGTGACGGGTTCGGCGAGCCGGTCGCGCTGCTCCAGGGTGGTGCGGCGGGTGGCGTGCAGGTAGCTGTCCAGCAGCCCCATCCAGGCGCGTCCGACCGGCTTGGGCAGGGACCCGTCGAACCGGATCGACCCGCCCACCTCGTAGAACCGCAACGCCCGCTCCCGATGCGCCTGCTCAGCCTCGCGCTGCAGCTTGCCCTCCAGCAGATCGTCAGCCGCCGTCGGAGCGACCTTGGCCAGGACCTGTGGCGCCGCCTGGGTCAGCCCGTCGGGGTCCAGGTGTCTGGCCAGGTCGACCATCAACTGCTCGGCGGCCTGCTGCTGGGCGTCGTCCAGTTGCGGCGCGAGCCCGTCCAGCACCCGGGTGATCGACCGGGCCTGCCCGGCCCCGATCCCGCCGCCCGTGGCGGCCTGCGCAACGGCCGGGTGGGCGATCAGCGCCCGGCCCTGCTTGAGAGCGCCGGCGGCTTCGCGCTTGGATGCCTTGCCGTCCAGGGTGAGCCACGACGCCATCGCGGTCCCCGCGGCCTGTTCCGACGCGTTGGCGGCGTCCGCCTCGGCGACCAGCACCGCCGCCAAGGTGGTCACGCGGTCAGCCAACCCTCGTGCCAGCCGGACGCATTCCAGGCGCTCCGCAGCACTCAGACCCGTTCGATCCGGGTCCATGCGGTCGAGCACGCCAAGCATCCCGACCAGGCCATCCCTGGTGCCGATACTCGCCGTCGCTGCCATGAAACAAGCCAACCACCCGGGTCTGACAAAAAGCTGAGGTGCCGAACAGCCGAGGAATTTCCGGCGCGACCGGCCTGTGCAAGCTGGCCGGCGCACCTACTACTGCTTCTTACTGCGTCGAGTTCTCGGAAGGGCTTCTCGGCTCGCTCTCAAGGCTCTGGGCAAGAGCGTCCATGGATCGACTGAACGCCTGCTCCAGGTCGACCCCATACGCGTCGGCGATGGCGATCACGGACCAGAGGCAGTCCGCGAGTTCATGCTCGAGGGCGGCGTCGAGATCGGCGTGCGGCCGGACGCCGGCCTTGCCTTGGGCGAGCTTCGACAGGTCTCCCACGTCCCCGACCAGTCCGAGGACGAGTTCCGCCGCGCTCCACCGCCTGCCGAAGCGTTCCACGTCACGTTCGGAGTACAAGGCGGCAACCCGCCGCGCCTTCGTCTGCATCGCCTCGAACTCCACCCGCCCGGCATCGCAGGGGCTCCGGCATCGCTAGCGATCCATGGCGGCCAGCCTCGCCATGACGTCGCGCCAGTGGGCCTGGGTCGTGGGGTCGAACTCGGCGAAGACCGCTTCGAGGAGTTGGGTCTGGGCGCCCGTGAGCTCTGCCTCGAGCGCCGCCCCCGCTGGGGACGCCGTGAGGCGGCGCACGCGCTTGTCCTTCTCGTCCGGGGTGAGGGTGAGCAGCCCCAGCGCCTCGAGTTCCCGGACGGGACGGTGGATCGCCTGCTTGGTGACCTTCAGCAGCCCGAGAAGGTCGCTCATGGAGATCTTCGGCCGGCGCAGGACGAAGTAGAGGATGCGGTGATGCGCACGTCCGAGACCGCGATCGGCGAGGATGCGGTCCGGCAGCGAGGTGAACGCGCGGTACCCGAAGTACAGGGCCTCTACGTCTTGGCGCAGTTCGAGCTCCCGATTTGCGTCAACCATCTTGACCTACCTCATCCCGACCGGCATTCTTGGGTCAAGTATATTGACCTAATTTCAGGTGGTGTCGTGTTCTCCCAGCGTGTCGCGGGCCTTCGTCCGTCGCCGATCCGGTCCATCCTGAACGTGATCGACCGCCCGGGGATGATCTCCTTCGCCGGCGGACTTCCCGCCACCGACACGCTTCCGGAATGGTCGGGCGCCGTGCCGTCCACCGCCCTGCAGTACGGCCCGAGCGAGGGCGAGCCCGAGTTGCGCGCCGTGGTGTCGGAGCAGCTGCGCGACCTCGGCCTGGACGCGCCGCCGGAGCGGGTGATGATCCTCTCCGGCAGCCAGCAGGGCATCGACCTCGCCGCCAAGCTCTTCGTCGATCCGGGCACGACCGTGGCCGTCGAGCACCCGACCTACCTGGCCGCCCTGCAGGTGTTGCGCTTCTACGGCGCCCGCTTCGCCGACCTCGCCAACCCCGCTGCTGGAGCCCGGCTCGCCTATGTCGTCCCCACCTTCGCCAACCCCACCGGCGTCTGCGCGACGGACGCAGTCCGCGACCGGCTCGCCGAACTCTGTCAGCGGACCGGGGCGGTCCTCTTCGAGGACGACCCGTACCGCGACCTCGTGTACGAGCCCTGCGACCGGACCCCGATCGCGGCGCGAATGAGCAGCGGCTCCTGGATCTACCAGGGGTCCTTCTCCAAGACCTTCGCGCCCGGCCTGCGGCTCGGCTTCCTCGCGGCGTCGGCGGATCTCTTCGGCCAGCTGGCAGTCGTCAAGCAGGCCACGGACCTGCACAGCTCCCGCCTCTCCCAGCGCATCGTGCTCGATGCCGTCACCTCGCCGGAGTGGCCAGACCGGCTGGCGGGCCTCGCGTCCTTCTACCGGCGCCGAAGGGACGGCTTCAAACTCGCGCTGAACCGGCACTTCGGCGAACTCGCCGACTGGACCACGCCCGAAGGCGGCCTCTTCTTCTGGCTCCGGCTGCGCGAACGAGTGGACACCCGGACGCTGCTGGAGGCGAGCATCGCGCGCGGCGTCGCCTTCATGCCGGGCGAGGAGTTCTACCCGGGAGAGCCCGAGCTCGGCACCATGCGGCTCAATTTCAGCCACACCCCTCCGGACCGTGTGGACCAAGGCCTCCGAACTCTGGCCGCCGTGATCGCAGGAGCCGCCGAGGCGCCCGTCAACCTGCGCGAGGGCTTCTGCCGGTAGCCGAACAGGCACCGCCGCCCACCGGTCGCCGCTGGTCGACCTCGGCGATCTGAGCGAACGCTCCGATGCCCCGCCGCGCTACTCCGATCGCGGCGGGATCGGAGGGATCGGCGGTGCGTCGGCAGGCGGCGCAGCGACGCCCGGCGAGGGCTGGACGGGCGGATGCCCGGACGGATGCTGCCCCGACGGCGGGGCTGCCGGGCCACTCGGCGACGGCGGAGTCTGCGGCCCCTTGGGAGCCGGCGGACGAGCGGCGCGGCGCCGCCGGCGCAGCCACAGGATCGGTCCGCCCACGATGACGGCCAGGGCCGCCCAGGGCAGCAGCCAGCCGACGGCGGTGAGGGCGCCCTGACCGGCCGCGACCATCGCCGCCCAACCCGCCGTCAGGCCCCCGAGGAAGCCCATCGTGGGAGCCTCGTCAGCCAGCTCGGGAGGATAGAGCACAACCGTGATCGGGGACATCGCGACCCGGTTCTGCAGGTTCTTCTGCTGGGCGAGCAGGGATTCCAGCTCGGCCTGACGGCGGCTCAGCTCGGCTTCGACGGCGGCGATGTCGGCGACCGACCCCGCGCGCGTCATCAGCTCCTGCAGCCGGGCGATCGACTCGCGCAGGCTCTTCACCCGGGCGTCGACGTCCAGCACCGCGTCCGTGACGTCGACCGACTCGATGCTGCGCTGCCGCACCTCGCCGACCGCGCCGATCATGTCCAGAGACTCGTCCAGCTTCTCGGCGGGGACGGAGACCACCAGCTGGGAGTAGCCCGTCCACTCCTCGTCCGCGCCCGGCAAGGAGAGATTCTCCGCGGTGACCAGCCCCCCGACCGTTCCGGCGACCTCGCGGAGCTTCACCGCGGCCTGCTCCACGTCCTCGACGACCAGGGTGATGGACGCGGTGCGCGCCAACTGCCGTTCGCCGGGATCCGCAGAGGGTTGCGGCTGATCCGGCTCGGCCGGCATCCCCTCGGGCATCGGAGCGCCGCCGCCGCTCTCCGGCGCAGCGGCGCCACCAGCTCCGCATCCTGTCACCAGCAACAGCCCGGCTACCGTGGCCGCCACCCATCGCATCTTCGCCATGACCCGCTCCAACCTGTGCGTCGCCTGTCTTGCCGGACAGCCTATTGGGCACCGCCAACAAGCCCCGCAAAACGGCGCTGACAAGGGATTAGACAAGCCTAAGCTTGCTTGCGGACGCCGGAGTCGAGGCCGACAATCGGCTTATGACGCACCCGGGCGAGCAACACAGGAACGGCATCAGCCAGAAGCTCAACTGGCTGCGCGCCGGCGTCCTCGGAGCGAACGACGGCATCGTGTCGACCGCCGGCGTGGTGATCGGAGTGGCCGCGGCCGCGCCCGGGAACGTGCAGGCGATCGCCACCGCAGGGGTCGCCGCGCTGGTCGCCGGCGCCCTGTCGATGGCCGGCGGCGAGTACGTGTCGGTGAGCACCCAGCGCGACACCGAGCGGGCGCTCATCGAGAAGGAGAAGCGGGAACTCGCTGAGCAGCCTGCCGAGGAACTGCTGGAGCTGGCCGGCTTCTACCGCGACCGCGGGCTCTCCGCGGGCCTGGCCCAGCGGGTCGCCGAGGAGCTGACCGCCCACGACGCCCTGGCCGCCCACGCCGAGGTGGAGCTGGGCATCGACCACCAGGAGTTCACCAGCCCCTGGCTGGCCGCAGGCTCGTCCTTCGTCTCGTTCGCGGTCGGCGCGGCGATCCCGCTGGGGATGATCCTGCTGCCGGTCGGCGACCACCGCGTGTGGGCCGCCGCCCTCGCGGTGGTCCTCGGCCTCTTCCTGACGGGCTGGATCAGCGCCGGCCTCGGCGATGCGCCCCGCGGCCGCGCGATCCTGCGCAACGTGGCGATGGGGACGCTCACCATGGCCGCGACCTACCTCATCGGCACCCTCTTCGGCGTCGCGATCGCCTGAGTCCCCAGCATCGGGCCGATGGGAGATCCCCGCCTTCGCGGGGATGGCAGAACTCGCGAGGGCGACAGAACTCGCAGAAATGACAGAAGAGGACGACAGAAGGGGAAGCCCTCTACCCGTCCAGACCTGACCAGCGGTGGGTTCCGTCGGCCTCGAACTGCTGCTTCCAGATCGGCAGCCGCTGCTTGACCCGCTCGACCACCAGTTCGCACAGCTCGAAGGCCTGGGCGCGATGGGCGGACGACACCGCCACGACGAAGGCGACATCCCCGACCCCGAGCCTTCCGACCCGGTGGACGGCCGCCACCCGCGCGTCCGCTCCGGTCGAACCGGCTTCGGCCAGCGCCTCGCCGACGATCTCCGCGATCCGCTCCGGGGCGGTGGGATGGCTGGTGTAGTCGAGCCCGACCACCTCGCCGGCGGCCTGCGGATCGTGGTCGCGGACGGTCCCCACGAACAGCACGGACGCGCCTGCGCCGGGCTGCGAGACGAGCCCCAGCACTGCCGCGGGGTCGATCGGGTCCGGGCTGACCTCGGCGCGGACGATGCGCGCGTCCATCAGTGATCGCCGCCTTCCAGCTGGGCGAGCACGTGATCGACCAGCGCCAGGACGGTCGGGATCGAGTCCCGCACGGCGGCCGGGCTGCCCGGCAGGTTCACCACGAACGCGCCCGGGCGGCCGGCGCGGGCGTCCACGACGCCGGCGATCCCCCGGCTCAGCGCGGCGTGCGGGGAGACGGCCAAGCCGATCGAGCGCAGCAGTTCGGCGACCCCGGGCAGCTCCCGGTCGATGGCCAGCCGGGTGCCCTCCGGCGTCCGGTCGCGGGGGGCGACCCCCGTCCCTCCGGTGGTCACCACCAGCCCCGCGCCTTCGACGACTACGGCGGTCCGCACCGCCTCCGACACCGCCTCCTCGCCGTCCGGGATCACCCGGCAGGTCACCTGGTGCCCGGCCCCGGCGAGCGCCTGGACGAGCAGCGGCCCGGACCGGTCCTCTGCGACTCCCGCCGCACACCGATCGGACACCGTGATCACCGCGGCCACCGCCATCGCCCACCTCCTGCCGCCCCACCCTACGGCCCGCTCGACGGCCTGTCGCGACAGGTGTCAGCCAGGCTGGACGCCGTCCGTCGACATCGAGGGCTTCCCTTGACTTCGAGGGCCTCCCCCTGGGGACGAGCCCTCGGCGAGCAGGGAGGCCCTCGCCGCCAGTCCGGCTCAGGTGGACGGGAACGGGACGGGGACGGGGCGGTTCCATTCCCGTCCCGGTCTCGGAGTGTGGTCGAATAAACGAAGGTTTTGTGAAAACCTGAATCATCCCCGCAGTTGCGGCGCTAGAGTCTTCGTTTGTGACGCAACTGAGGATCAAGGATGCCGCCGGCCTGCTCGGCGTGAGCGATGACACCGTCCGTCGCTGGGTGGACAGCGGAGCTCTCCCCCACCAGACCGACGAGCACAATCGCATGGTCATCGACGGACGGGCGCTGGCCGAGTTCGCCAAGGCGCAGGCGGCTCCGCCGCCCGATCCGTCCAGCATCGGACGGTCGGCGCGCAACCGGTTCGTCGGGCTGGTCACCGAGGTGATCTCCGACACCGTGATGTCGCAGGTCGAGATCCAGTGCGGCCCGTACCGGGTCGTCTCGCTGATGAGCACCGAGGCCGTCCGGGAGCTCAAGCTCGAACCGGGCAAGGTCGCCGTCGCCGTCGTCAAAGCCACCACGGTCATCGTGGAAACCCCCGAAAGGAACCCGGAATGAAGCACCTCACCCGCCTGCTGGCCGGAGCGGCCGCCCTGAGCCTGGCCCTGGCCGGCTGCGCGAGCGCCGCTCCCTCGCCCGCCCCCAGCCAGACCTCCGCGGCGCCCGAGACCTCGGCGCCGCCCGCCGAGACCACCCTGACCGTCTTCGCCGCGGCCTCGCTCACCAAGACCTTCACCGAACTGGGCAAGACCTTCGAGGCCGAGCACGCCGGAGTCACCGTGAGCTTCAACTTCGCGGGCTCCTCCGACCTGGTCGCGCAGATCCAGCAGGGAGCGCCCGCGGACGTTTTCGCCTCCGCCGACGAGAAGAACATGACCAAGGCCACCGACGAGAGCCTGATCGCCGGCGAGCCGGTGATCTTCGCCACCAACGTGCTGAGCATCGCCGTGCCCCCGGACAACCCCGCCAAGATCACCGGCCTCGCCGACCTCGCCAAGGACGGCGTGAAGCTGGTCATCTGCGCACCCGAGGTGCCCTGCGGAGCGGCGACGGTGAAAGTCGCCGAGGCGGCCGGGCTCACCCTCAAGCCGGTCAGCGAGGAGGCCAAGGTCACCGACGTGCTGGCGAAGGTCGCCAGCGGAGACGCGGACGCGGGCCTGGTCTACGCGACCGACGTGGCCGGCGCCGAGGGCAAGGTGCTGGGGATCGACTTCCCGGAGTCGGCCGGCGCGGTGAACAAGTACCCGATCGGCACCCTGGCCGGCTCGGCCAACGGCGACCTGGCCGCCGAGTTCGTCGCCCTGGTCACCGGCGCCACCGGCCAGCAGGTGCTCGCCGACGCCGGCTTCGGAAAGCCCTGATCGCCGAGGGGGCGGTGCGATCCCTGGCACTCCGGCGTGGGCCGGGGTCTCCGTCGGAGAGATCCCGGCCTACGCCGGGATGACAAGCGGGACGTGACAGCGCTCGCCCCTGACAGGAGCAGTCGGCGACACCCACGGCGGTCGACGGCGGGCAGGGCATCGTCCTGCGAGAGGATGGCCCAGGGACCAAGCTGAGCGAGACCAGGAGGGGAGGCCGGGTGACACGGACCGAGTCGACGCTGCCGCGCTGGGTGTTCGTGATCGCTGCGCTGGGGGCGGGCTTCGTCCTGCTTCCGCTGGCGGCGATGACAACCCGGGTCGACTGGCTGCGGTTCGGCGAGCTGATCACCTCCGAGTCGTCGATCGCAGCCTTCTGGCTCAGCCTGAAGACCTCGGGCGCGTCCACGCTGGCCTGCCTGATCCTGGGGGTGCCGATGGCGCTGGTGCTGGCCCGCACCCGCTTCCCCGGGCAGGGGGTGGTGCGGGCGCTCGTCCTGCTGCCGCTGGTGCTGCCGCCGGTGGTGGGCGGCATCGCCCTGCTCTACACCTTCGGGCGGCGTGGCCTGCTCGGCCAGACGCTGGAGGTGCTCGGCCTCCAGATCGCCTTCTCGACCACCGCGGTGATCATTGCCCAGACCTTTGTCGCGCTGCCCTTCCTGGTGGTCAGCCTGGAGGGCTCGCTGCGCACCCTCGGGCAGCGCTACGAGGTGGTCGCCGCCACCCTCGGCGCCCGTCCGACCACGATCCTGCGCCGGGTGACGCTGCCGCTGGTGCTGCCCGGGCTGGTGTCCGGCACCGTCCTGTCCTTCGCCCGCTCGCTGGGCGAGTTCGGCGCCACCCTGACCTTCGCGGGCAGCCTGCAGGGAGTCACCCGCACCCTGCCGCTGGAGATCTACCTGCAGCGCGAAGTGGACGCCGACGCCGCCGTCGCCCTGTCCCTGGTGCTGGTGGCCATCGCCCTGGCCGTGATCGGGCTGGCCACCCGCCGGGCGCAGGTGCTGTGATGGGCTGGCTGCGGCTGCAGGCCACCGTCGCCGAGCGCGGCTTCACCCTGGACCTGAGCCTGGACGCCGGCGAGCGCCTGGCCGTGCTGGGCCCCAACGGCGCCGGCAAGTCGACCCTGCTGGGATTGCTGGCCGGCACGGTCCGTCCGGATTCCGGCCGGGCCGAGGTAGGCGGCCGCGTCCTCTTCGACACCGCCGCCCGCACCTGGCAGCCGCCGCACGCCCGCGGGATCGCCCTGCTCGCCCAGGACGCCCTGCTGTTCCCGCATCTCACGGTGCTGGAGAACGTGATGTTCGGACCACTGGCTACCGGCGCGCGCCGCGCGGACGCCTGGCGGCGCGCCGACCACTGGCTGAGGGAGGTGGACGCCGCCGACCTCGCCGAACGCCGCGCCACCGAGCTCTCCGGCGGCCAGGCGCAGCGGGTGGCGATCGCTCGCGCACTGGCCACCGAGCCCGAGCTGCTGCTGCTGGACGAGCCGCTGGCCGCCCTCGACGTGAGCGTCGCTCCCGCGATCCGCCGGCTGCTCGCCCGGGTGCTGGCCGGTCGCACCACGCTCGTCGTCACCCACGACCTGCTGGACGCCCTGGTGCTCTCCGACCGCGCGCTCGTCCTGGGCGACGGCGCCGCCGTCGAGGACGGCCCGACCGAGCAGGTGCTGCAGCGCCCGCGCACCCGCTTCGCCGCCCGGCTCGCCGAACTGAACCTGATCCGGGGGACGGCCGTCGGGACCGACACCGTCGAGATCAGCTCCCCGCCTGCCGGCCCCTCGACTGCCGAGCCTGCGGCCGCCGGGCGCCTCCCGGGCACACCCGGGCTGTCGCCGAGCTCGGATCAGCCTGAACTCGCCGACGAGTTGAGGGCCCGCTCCGCCTTGGTGCTGCAGGGCCTTGCCGCCGAGCCGTTGGCGCTAGGCGAGCCGGCTGTGGCGGCCTTCGCCCCGTCCGCGGTGTCGGTGTACCTCGACTCGCCGCATGGCAGCCCGCGCAATGTGGTCGCGGTCACGGTCGCCGAGGTCGAGCAGCGCGGCGGCATCATCCGGGTCCGCGCTGAGGACGCCGCCGGCCACCACCTGGCCGCGGACGTCACCCCTCACGCCGCCGCAGAGCTCGACCTGCACCCCGGCCGTACGGTGGTTTTCTCACTGAAAGCAACGGCCGTCACCCTCTACCCCGCCTGACACGAGGCCAACTGAGGTCAGCGCGCCGTTTCAGTGGTTACCGAAGGCGTCACGGCCGGCCGGCAGGATGACCGCGCCTGCACCGTGGCATTGGGCGCGCGATTCGGCCTGAGAACAACGGTCCCGGCGCACTCAGTTCGACGCACCTCCGGAACCGGGCTGGTAACCACGGTTCCGACGCTCGGAGCCCGAGCCTGAGAATGGCGGGCCCCGCTGGCCACTTCCGGAAGCTCGCGGCGAGCGGCGGGGATAGGGTGGCTGGCATGCCTCGGCCGCTGCCCCTCGAACCGGGCCCGGAGCTCTCGGTGGCGGAGTTCTCCCGGTACTCGCGGCAGCTGGTGCTGCCCGAGTTCGGCATCGCGGGGCAGCGCCAGTTGCGGGGCGCGAAGGTTCTGGTGCTCGGTGCGGGCGGGCTCGGCTCGCCGGCGCTGCTCTACCTGGCGGCCGCGGGCGTGGGAACGATCGGGATCGTCGACTTCGACCAGGTGGAGGTGTCGAACCTGCACCGGCAGGTGATCCACTCCGACGCCGCCGTGGGACGGTCGAAGGTCGCCAGCGCGGCGGAGGCGGTGGCCGCGCTCAACCCGGGCGTCACCGTCGTGCCGCATGAGATGCGGCTCACCGAGGCCAACGCCCGTGGAGTCTTCGAAGGCTACGACGTGGTGCTCGACGGCACCGACAACTTCCCCACCCGCTACCTCGCCAACGACACCTGCGTCGCGCTGGGGATCCCGCTGGTCTGGGCTTCGGTGCTGGGCTTCGCCGCCCAGGTCGCGGTCTTCTGGCCGGCCGGCGGCGGGCCTCAGCTGCGCGACCTCTTCCCGAACCCGCCCGAGCCGGGCACGGTTCCCAACTGTGCCGAAGCGGGAGTGCTCGGCGCGGTCTGCGGCCAGGTCGGTTCGATCATGGCCGGTGAGGTCATCAAGCTGCTCACCGGCGTCGGAGACCCCCTGCTCGGCCGCGTGCTGGTGATCGACGCCCTGGCCGGACGCTGGGATACCCTGCCGCTGCTGCCCGGCGAACCGTCAACCGATGCGCCTGTGTCCGCGAGACGCGACGGCGACAAGGTGCGTTACGAGGTGGAGACCTCCGAGATCCCCGCCTCCGCGGGGATGACGGAGAAGGGGGCGGTGCCGGACGACCCCGTACGCCATCCCGCCGAACCCATACGTCATCCCCGCGGAGGCGGGGATCTCCCGACCGGTGCGGCGAGCGAGGGTGCGCTTCTGCTGGACGTGCGGGAGCCCGGCGAGTTCGCCGAACACCACCTGCCGGGGTCGGTCAACCTGCCGCTGCAGCAGGTGCTCGCGGGCGCCGACATCCCCGCCGGCCGGCCGGTCCTGGTGATCTGCCGCAGCGGGACGCGCGCCAGACTGGCCGCCGCCGCGCTGGAAGCTCGCGGCCACACCGTCCAGGTCCTCGAAGGCGGGCTGGCGGCGCTCAGCGCAACCGACTGAGCACCTGCTCGATCAGGCTCTGCGCCTGGGTGAAGGCGTCTCCGGCGTCGCAGCTGTTGGCTTCGAAGGCCTGCTTGACCTCGCCAGCGGCCGACGCCTCGATGAGGATGGTCTGCCCGTCCAGGCAGGCCTCGCCCGTCCGGTCGCCCAGCGCCTTCAGCCCGGTGGTCAGGGCCGTCCACACCCCGGTCGGCAGCTCATGGGTGGTCGCCTTGCCGTCCAGGGTGTAGGTCGCCTCGGCAGGGGTCATCACCAGCGTGTAGTCGCCCGAAGCGGTGCTCGCGTCGAAGGACACCTTCACCTCATCCCAGTCCGATCCGCCCAGCAGGGAACAACCGGTCACCGCCAGCACCAGCGGGAGGACGAGCAGAGCCACGAGACGCTTCATACGCATGAGCGTACCCACCGGCGCCCGAGGCTGGGCAGCCACTCACCCCTCGAAGTCGGCCTGGATCCGTCCGGAGTCGATGGCCGCCAGCAAGGCGGCGTGGTCGCGGTCGTTCTGCTCGGCGTAGGCGAGCGCGAACCGTCCCATCGCGGCGTCGAAGGCCGTGCCCTCGCCGAGATAGCCGGCGATCAGGCTGGGCTCCGCGCTCTGGGCGTGAGCGCGGGCGAGCACCGAGCCGCACAGCCGGCCGTAGCTGTCCAGCAGGTCGGCCGAGAGCCGCTCGACCTCCACGCTGCCCTTCATGTCCCGGAACTGCCGGACGTAGTAGTGCCGCCCGGCCGAGCTCGTCCAGCCCAGGAAGGGGTCGGAGACCGCCTGCATGATCTTCTGCCCGGCGACCACCCGCTCCCCCGCGTGCGCGATGCCGCCGTCGCCCGCGTACGGCTCGAGGACGGACGCGGAGGCCTCTTTGATCTGCAGGATGAGCGGGCTGCCAGTGGCGTCCACCAGCAACTCGATGAGGCAGCGGGTGCCGACGCTGCCGACCCCGACCACCCGCAGCATCAGATCGACCGGGTGGAACCGGGGCAGCAGCGCCCGGATGTCGGGGCCGACCGAGTTGAGGTACAGGTGGGGCACCACCGCGATGTCGGCGGGCCAGGCCCCCGGCCGGACCATCAGCGGCGGCTGCTCCACCAAGTGCAGTTCGCCGTCCTCGGTGACCGTGGCCAGCTTGGCGAGGGCGGTCTCGGAGGTGCGCCGGCTCGCCTTGCGAGTAGTGCGGCTCAGCTCCTTGGCGGCGGCCCGCAGATCCTCCTGTGCAGCCCGCTCCAGCAGCGAGGCGGCGCTGACGACGGTGTGGAAGTTGGTCAGCGCGCCGCGTCCGGCCAGATCGTGCATGGCGCGGCGATAGCCGCCGGCGCCGCTCCGGGCGATGCGCTTGGCCGTCTCATCCCCGAACCCGGACGAGCGGGCCGCCACCGCCAGCGAGGCGACCAGCCGCTCGACGTCCCACTCCCAAGGCGCGGGCAGGGTCTCGTCGAAGTCGTTGAGGTCGAAGACCAGGTCGCGCTCGGGTGAGGCGTAGAAGCCGAAGTTCGACAGGTGCGCGTCGCCGCAAGCCTGAACGCGGATGCCCGACACCGGGGTGGGCGCCAGGTCGTGGGCCATGAGCGCCGCCGCGCCGCGATAGAAGGTGAAGGCGGACTGCGCCATCCGCCCCCAACGAGTTCCGACCAGATGCTGCAACCGGCTGGCGTTCTGCGCGTCCAGCAACGCCACTGGGTCGCGGTCGGTGCGGAAGCCGGCGCCCAGGCTCGAGCGCGGGTGCTCCTTGCGCAGGCCGCGGCCTTGCGCGTGCAGTTCCTCAGCGGTGGGCGGCCGCCTGGGCTGTCGGTCGGGCATCGGGCCTCCTATGGTCGGCCCAACGATAGAACCGGCCTGACCGTGGACACCATCCCCAACTCGCAGGCTTGACAACCTACAACCAAACGGTTGTATATTGGAGACGTGATCGAGCAGGACGAGGAACGGGCGGACGCGTTCTTCCACGCCTTGGCCGATCGCACCAGGCGGGACATCCTGCGCAGAGTCCTCGCCGGAGAACACTCCGTCACAGCGCTCGCGGCGAACTACGACATGAGCTTCGCCGCGGTGCAGAAACATGTGGCCGTGCTCGAACGGGCCGGCCTGATAACCAAACGACGCAGCGGCCGCGAGCAGTTGGCCAGCGGGGACGTCGCGGCGATCCGTTCGGTCGCTTCGATGCTCGCCGAACTGGAAGACGTCTGGCGTGGCCGGATCGCCGCAATCGACGACCTCATCAAGGAAGGCTGAATCATGCCCGTCACCAACATCACCAAGGATCTCGACGCCCGCACGCTGGTCATCACCGCGTCCTTCGCCGCCCCCGTCGAGCGGGTCTGGCAGGTCTACGCCGACCCGCGCCAACTGGAGCGTATCTGGGGCCCGCCGACCTACCCGGCCACGGTCACCGAGCACTCACTCACCCCAGGCGGCCGCGTCCACTACTTCATGACCGGCCCCGAGGGCGACCGGTTCTACGGCGGCTGGAACGTCCTCACCGTGGACGAGCCCCGCCGCTTCACCATCGAGGACTTCTTCGCCGACGAGAACTTCACGCCTTCCGCCGACCTCCCGGTCTCCCACGGCGTCTTCACCTTCGACCCGGACGAGGCCGGCACCGTCGCCACCTTCACCGTGACCTACCCCACCTCAGAGGCCCTGCAGCAGGTGCTCGACATGGGCATGGAGGAGGGCACCCGCGAGGCCATGGGCCAGATCGACGCCCTGCTCGCCGAGGGCTGAGCCCGAACCCGGCTACGCGGCCCGGGCTGCCGCGACGAAGGCGGCGACCGCTTCCAGATCCTTCTCGAAGCGGTCGTCGCCGAGCGGACGGTTCGTGTGGGTCAGCGAGTCGACGCCCCAGGGAGCCACGGCCGCGATCGCCTCGGCCACGTTGCCGGCCGAGAGCCCGCCGGCCAGGATGACCGGGATCTCGGCGCCCGCGACGATCGCGGCGCTGCGCGACCAGTCGTGGGTGACCCCGGCCGCTCCGACCCCCTGCACGTCAGTGGTGTAGGAGTCGAGGATCAGGTAGTCGCAGACCGCGGCGTACTCGCGGGCCATCGCCAGGTCGTCCGGGTGGCCCACGGCGATCGCCTGCATGATCTCCAGGTCGCCGGGCAGCCGCCGGCGAAGCGCACGCACGGCGTCGGCGTCGACCGCGCCGACCTCTGCGCACAGGTGCAGGATGTCGGGCCGGACGGCGAGCGCCATCCGCACGATCTCGTCCGGATCCGGCTCCACCGTCAGCGCCACCGAGCGCGCCCTGTCGCGCAGGGCCGCAACCGCCTCGATCGCCACCGCCTCGCTGATCTGGCCGGGCAGGCCGATCGTGGTGGGGGTCAGACCCACGTGCTCGACCCCGAGATCGGCCAGCGCCACCGCCTCGGCGGCGGACTGGGCGGTGTAGATCTGGACGATCATGGAATGGCTCCTTCACGGTGGGGACTCGATACAGTGTTATCACGTTTCAATCGCCAAGGTCGCCCGAAGGAGGGCCGATGGGTAGCCCGGCCCGCCCGCACCCGACGACCGAGGTGCTGGTGCTGGGCGATCTCAACATCGATCTCGCGCTGGACGTCCCGGAGTTCCCGGCTCCCGGGGGCGAGGGGGTCGCCACCCGGCAGCGGATCGGCTTCGGCGGCTCGGCGTCCAACACCGCGGTCGTGCTGCAGCGACTGGGGCTGCGCACCGCCCTGCTGAGCTGCGTGGGCGACGACGAGTGGGGAGCGCTGGCGATCGCCGGAATCGGCGCGATCGGCGTGGACACCTCGCTGGTGCGCCGCTGCCCGGACGAGGGCACCTCGCTGAACATCGTCGCCGTCACCCCGGACGGCGAGCGCACCATGCTGGCCTACCGGGGCGCCAGCGCCCGGCTCACCCCGGAGTCAGCGCCGGCCGATCTCGGCGGAGCCCGGCATCTCCATGTCTCGGGCTACGCGCTGCTCGCCGATCCGCAGCGTTCGGCTGCGGTGGCCGCGGCCCGGCACGCCCGCGCAGCTGGGGTGCCGGTGTCGCTGGACGTCCCGGTGGACGCGGCCGGCTCGGCCCCCGCGACGCTGCTCGACTTCCTCTCCCTGGTCGACGTCGCCGTGCTCGGGACGGACGAGGCGCGCCGGCTGACCGGAGCGGTCGAGGACGCCGCCGCGGCCCGCGCGGTGGCTGAGCACGGGCCCGGGATGGTCGCCCTGAAACGGGGTGCCGGCGGCGCGCTGATCCTGGCCGAGGGGCGGCTGGTCGAGACCCCCGCGCCCCCGGTGACGGTGGTGGACAGCACCGGCGCGGGCGACTCCTTCTGCGCCGGCCTGATCGCCGGGCTGCTGCGCGGGGCGGACGCCGGGCAGGCCGGGCTGCTGGCCACTGCCTGCGGCGCCGCGGCCGTCACGGTGCGGGGCGCCGGCGCCAGCCTCCCCGGCTCGCGCGAGGCAGCCGCCGTGCTCGCAGGCCTGGAACCCGCCGTCAGGCAGCGACTGCTCGCCCTGATGCCGCCAGTCTCGCTCAACCGGCCAGCTTGACCGCCGACTCCCCGATCAGGACGACGGCCAGCACCGCCAGCGCGAGGGCGGCGATCCGCATCGTCCACAGGTAGGCGCGACCGGTGAAGACCCGGCGGCCGCGGGCGACCAGCAGGGCCAGCACTGCCTTCGAGCCGACCAGCATCAGGTAGAAGCCCGCCACGAACAGCACGGCCAGGCCCAGTCCGTCCGCTGCGGCAGCCAGCACCATCGGGCCCAGCACCGTCCCCCAGGTGAGCCAGGGGTGCGGGCTGGAGAGGTTCACCGCCAGTCCCCGGCGGAGCGCGGCCCCCGCGGTCAGCGGCTCGGCGCCGTCCGCGGTGATGGGCTGGGCAGCGGCCCGCCAGGTCTCCCACGCGATCCAGATCACGTAGCCGCCGCCGATCACCCCGATCGCCGGGAGCACCCAGCCGGGCAGCCAGTTGAGCACGAGCAGCGTCGCGGCGATCACCACCGCGTCCGACACCAGCGGGGTCAGCGCGGTGACCACGCCGGCCTTCCAACCGGCCCGCAGGGTCTGGACGATCACCAGCACCAGCATCGGCCCCGGGCTGATGCCCGCGGCCAACCCCAGCGTCAGCCCGAGCACCAGCGAATCCACACCGGCGAGCATAGGGCTGACTCAGCAGCCCCTGATGCACAGATCTACCGCTCTATCCCACTCCTCGGCCGACCGGACGCCGGAATGGCGCATCCACAGGCAGAACTGTTCACGGGCCGCCGATCCGCGGGCGTGCGGCCCACGCTAGGCTCGACTGTCATGAGCCGCACGGGACTTGTTCTAGTCACCAATCCGGGTGATTCCGCCATCGCCAGCTACCGACTTCAGGGGGAGACCCTGGAACCGCTGGCGGTCTCCGGGGGGCTGCCGGGCACCGGCACCTTCGCCGTCGACGAGCAGCGCGACCTGGTCTATGCCGGGGTGAAGAGCGACCCGGCCGGCGTCGTCACCCTCTCCCTCGACCGGGCCACCGGCGAGCTCACCCCACAGAGCCGCATCGACGTCGACGCGTCCATGGCCTACCTGGCGCTCGCGCCCGGCGGCGACCTGCTGCTGGGCGCCTCCTACGGCGGCGGCTACGGCTGCGTCTGGCCGATCGACGAGGCCGGACGGCTGGGCGAGCCGGTCGCCCGGGTCGAGTTCCCCAACCTGCACTCGGTCGCGATCGCCGACGGGTTCGCCTACTTCGTGTCGCTGGGAGCCGACTTGGTCGCGCAGTACGCGCTGGGCGCCGACGGCTCGCTGACTCCACTCGACCCGCCCACGGTCCCCGCGCCGGCGGGTTCGGGCCCGCGGCACATCGTCCTCTCCCCCGACGGCCGCAACGCCTACGTGCTGACCGAGTTCTCCGCCGAGGCGCTGCGCTTCACCCGCGAACCCGCCTCGGGCGTGCTCACTCCGGCGGAATCAGTGCCCGGGTACGACCTCGCGCGCGGCCAGCTGCACAGCAAGCTGGGCCTCAACCCGTTGGAGGGACACTACCTCTGGGGCGCGGACCTGCACCTGACCCCGGACGCCACCCGCCTGGTCTGCTCCGAGCGCGGCGAGTCGACGCTCGCGGTGCTCAAGGTCGTGGACGGCGCACTGGCCGGGCAGCTCAGCGTGGCCGACACCGAGCAGCGGCCGCGCGGCTTCGCCCTCTCCCCCGACGGCGACCTGGTGCTCGCCGTCGGCGAGAAGTCGACCGACCTGGCCCTCTCCCGGCTTGAGGCGGACGGCGCCCTCACCCTGCTCTCCCGCACCCCCACCGGCGCGGGCGCCAACTGGGTGCGCGTCCTGCCCCTCGGCTGACCGCAATCCACGCCGAGCCATGGAACTCGACCATCACTACGCCGTCTCGACGGCCTGGCAGGGCAACCTCGGGACGGGCACCAGCGGCTACCGGCAGTACTCCCGGGCCAACGAGGTCACCTCAGCCGGCAAGCTGCACGCCATCGCCGGCTCCAGCGACCGTCCCTTCCGCGGCGACCCGGAGCGCTGGAACCCCGAGGAACTGCTGCTGGCCGCGCTCAGCCAGTGCCACATGCTCAGCTACCTGCACGTCGCCACCCGGCACGGCATCGTGGTGACCGCCTACTCAGACGACGCGACCGGCACGATGCGGCAGGCCGGTGACGGCGGCACCTTCACCGAGGCGGTGCTGCGTCCGGCGGTGACGATCGCCTCCGGCGACCCGGCCCTCGCCGACTCGCTTCACGCCGAGGCCGCTCGGCTGTGTTTCATCGCCTCGTCGGTGAACTTCCCCGTCCGGCACGAGCCGACGATCCTGCTCGCCGACCCACAATAGCCACCCCGCCGCCACCACCATCTCCCCACCCACAAGGTGTGGCGGATTGATCGACATTGGGACACACCGGCAACACCTTGTCCGCTCTGGGAAAGCGGGCGCCCTTCCCCTTCCGGCAAGGTGTGGCGGATTCGCCGACATCGTGACTTCGGCAACACTTGAGCCTTCGATGACGGACGGCGGCGTGGCAGACTCGGTGGGATGCAAGGTGACTTCGAGTTGACCATGGACGAACTGCGGGCGGTAGCCCGGTTCACGCACGACTGCGCCCAGCCGGCGCTCGCGCTGTTCTCGAAGGACTGCCCGGACGACCCGCGTCCGGCGGCGGCGCTGGAGGCCGCGCGACTCTTCGCCGACGGCGCCGCCCGCTCGGCGCTGCAGCGGACCACCGCGACGGCCGCCCACCGCGCCGGCAAGGAGGCTCCGACCGAGGCCGCCCGACACGCCGCCCTCGCAGCCGGCGACGCGGCGGCATCGGCCTACCTGCACCCGTTGGCGAAGGCCACGCAGTTGCGCCACATCCTGGGCGCCGCCGCGCAGGCCGCCCGTGCCGGCGAACTCGCCTACGACAACGACCCGGTGGTCGCCGAGTACCTCCTGGACGCCGCCCGCAAGCGCGTCACCCCGACCGTCGCGGACGTACTGTCGCGCTACCCGCGCGCACCCGGCGGCCGCGCCCGCGTCAGCGTCCTGCTCCAGAAGCTCGACAGCCTGCTGCGCGACCCGCCTCCTGCTCCGCGCGTGGTGGACGATCCCGGCCCGTTCTTCCACGGCACGAAGGCCGAGGTGCAGCCCGGCGACCTGCTGACCCCGGGCTGGCGCTCCAACTACGGCGCCCGCCACATCGCCAACCACATCTACATCACGGCCAGTGAGAACGGAGCGCCGCTGGCCGCCGTCCTCGCCCAGGGCGACGGGCCCGGCCATGTCTACCGAGTCGAGCCGCTCGGCCGAATCGAGGACGACCCGAACGTCACCGACAAGCGCTTCCCCGGCAACCCGACCCGCTCCTACCGCACCACCGAACCGCTCCGCGTGCTCGAGGAGATCCACGGCTGGGAGCCCCCGCCCGCCGAACTGGTCGAACGGATCCGCTCCCGCACCGGCGAGCTGTCCGCCCTCGGAATCGAAGCGATGGACTGACCCGCCACGCCCGGCGCCTGCGGTGCAGAATGCGCACATGGCGGACGAACTGGTGCTGGCGGGCTGGGCGCTCGTTCGGCCGGTCAGCACACCCCGCGCCCTGGGCCGGAGCCTGCCTCGCCAGGTCATCAGCATCAGCGACTGCATCCAGGACGACCTCCCACTTCCGCAGTGGTGGGATTGGACGCAGGACCGCGCCCTGCTGGAGGAAGCCC
This sequence comes from uncultured Propionibacteriaceae bacterium, assembly GCA_964563205.1. Classification (GTDB taxonomy): domain Bacteria; phylum Actinomycetota; class Actinomycetes; order Propionibacteriales; family Propionibacteriaceae; genus Propionicimonas. Next base: position 19,843 of record CAZLWS010000022.1, read on the forward strand.
GGCGCGCGGACGCACCAGACGCACGGATCGTCGCCATTGCGCTGGAGGAGGAAGAGGCCTCACGGTTCATGGCCGCCCACGGACGGGACGAACCGTGCTTCGACCTGCTGCGGCAGGGGTGCCCCATCGACGGCACAGCCCTCGGGTTCGAGGTCGTAGGCACTGAGCTTGACGTGGATTTCCACTCCTGGCTCTGCTACCACCTGGCCGACGATGCCCTCGCGACCCTCGGGATCGAGGTGAACGGCGTCGGCCTGCTCGACTCCGCCGATCGGGCGCGGCAGGTGCGCGAGTGGATGCTCGGATTGCCAATGCAGGAGGCTCCTCCGGAAATCCCCTGGACGTATGTCGGCCTGCTTCTCTGAAGCTAGTCTGAAGACAGCGGGCTGCCAGACGGGCTCTGGGCCCGAACCGCGGCCGCGTCCTTGATCGGAAGAACGAGTACCAGGCTGCCGGGCACGCGCTGAAACCCCAGCGAGACGTACCATCCGGCGACCTCCTCGCGCAGCGCATCGACCACCACCAGCTTGGCGGCAACCTGCTCCGCAGCCACGATGATGCGCTCAAGCGCGTCGGCCAGGAGGACGACTCCGAGGCCGCGTCCGCGCAGTTCAGAGCCGAGCGCGAGCTTGCCGATGAGAGTCGCGGGGATCTCCCGCGGCCCTCCGCGTCCGAGCCGGTTCGGGATGCTCTCCCGCGCGACCTTGTGCGCACTGAGCGTGTAGTAGCCCACCACCCGGCCGGCGCCGTCCGTCCACACGAAGGTCCGCGAGTGGCCGCGACGATCCTCAGACGCAGCATGCTCGCGCAGCCACTGATCCAGGGCGGGCTCCCCACTGGTGAACCCGGCGACATCGTGCGACTCGGGATCGAACCGGACTGAGTGGAACCGTTCAGTCACGCGTCACGCTTTGACGCATCCGGTCGAAGGCCTCCGCAAGTGCGGGGTTTGGCTGCGGCGGTGCGTCAAGGGCTGCAAGGAGATCGTCGAAGAACTCCGACGGCACGACGGTCGTCGCCTCGTGCTCGCGCAGGACACGATCGGCACGTCGCTCCGCCGCGACGCGGGCGAACGCCGTGGGCAGTTCGCCGGTCAGTTCGGCGGCCCGCTCGATGCGCGCCTTTGACTCCGAGGTGACGCGGAACTCCAGTCGTTTGGTTGCGGCAGCCATGAGTACCTCCTGTACGGACAATCGTACGGCAGCGGTCGAGGTGGTCGCTACGTCCGCTAAAGGTTCTCTGAAAGTAGTCATGTCACATCATTGGCTCGCCACCACGCCGATGTGCCAACGAGTTCTCCGACCTGTGGATAACTCGAGGTCCGCGGAAGTTGTCCACAGGCGGGACCGAGCCTGGCTGCGACACGACTCCGATACCACTTCGGTATCATTAAGGGATGGCAATGACTCTGCGACTGACCCCTGAGGACGAACAGGCGCTTGCTCTTCTCGCTGAGGCTGATGGCGTGAGCAAGCAGGAAGCGACCGTGCGCGCCATCCACGAGGCCGCGGCTCGACGGCTGCGGCGGGACAAGGTCGCCGACCTCTCGGCTGCTGCCAGGACTCGCTACGCCGACGTGCTCGATCGCCTCGGCCAGTGATCCAGTACCTCACCCTGGAGGACGTGCTCACCCTGATCGACGACCTGGAAGTCGGGCCGATCCGGGATATCGGCCTGCTCGACTCCGCCGTTCACCGACCTCAGGTCACCGTCTTCGGCACGGACGCCTACCCGGGCATCGATGAGAAGGCAGCTGTACTCCTCGAGTCACTGCTGCGCAACCACCCACTGATCGACGGGAACAAACGCATCGGCTGGCTGGCCACAGTTGTCTTCTACGGGCTCAACGACATCGCCCTCGAAGCTCCGGACGACGACGCCTATGACTTGGTGATCGCCATGGCGAGCGGCAGGACCACCTACCAGGATTCGGCAACGATCCTCGCGACATGGCACTGAGGTGTCACCAGCGGCCAGTTCCGCCAACCGGATAGGGCGGCTAACCTGCCCGACATGGGCATCTTCGGACGGTCGGACGACACCAGCGAACTCGAGAAGCGGATCACGCGCCTTGAGGGCCAGGTCCAGCAACTCACCCAACTGGTGCACGCGCTGACCTCCGACTCGGCGCCCGGGACCTGGCCGGCGGTGCCGTCGAGTGACAACCTGGCCGAGCAACCCGACTGGCTCTTCGAGGTGCGATCCCTGGTCGCGCAGGGCAAGAAGATCGAAGCCATCAAGCGCACGCGAGAAGCGACCGGCCTCGGCCTGAAAGAGGCCAAGGACTACGTAGAAGGGCTCTGACCCATGGAGCCGGCTGCCGCCTCTCCACCCATTCCCGCGAGACGCCGCGCTGCGGGCTGACATAGGTGTCGATCCAGGACTGCGAATACATGGCGACCATCTCCGGGA
>CAZLWS010000022.1:22354-25618 GCA_964563205.1 uncultured Propionibacteriaceae bacterium
TTCGGGCGCGCTGGTCATGTGCAGGGAAGGAGTACGGATGCTGGAGATGCCCTCACGCAACTCGATGCGAGTGGCGTTCTGGATCTGGGTGTTCGCGATCGCGATCGGTCTGGGCACCATGATCGCACTGCCGCTCATCGGTCGCTGACCATGCGCACAGTGCTGCGCGACTGCGGTTTGAGCGTCGCCTTCTTCGTCATCTTCGCCGTGGCTCTGGTCGGCCAGTCGCTTGCCGGGCTGGCGGACTTGAACGAGGAGTTGGCGCAGCACGGCGCACCGCCCGCGCTGTACCTGGAGTACGTGACCTCGTCCGAGTTCGTCGTCGACGTGGCGGAGAACTGGCAGTCGGAGTTCCTGCAGTTCTTCCTGTTCATCCTCGCGACTGTCTGGCTGGTGCAGCGCGGCTCCCCCGAATCCAAGAAGCCTGGCGATGAGGGGCCGGGCAGCGATCAGGAACAGCTCGTGGGCCGCTATGCCCAGGCCGACTCCCCGGCGTGGGCCAAGGCGCGGGGCGTCCGGCTGTGGGTCTACTCCAACTCGCTGCTGATCATGATGGGCGCGATCTTCCTGCTCAGCTGGCTCGCGCAGTCGCTGGCCGGACAGCTGGTCGCGAACCGGGAGCGAGCGCTCCACGGTCTCGCGCCACAGAGCTGGACGGAGCACGTCGGCTCGGCGGAGTTCTGGAACCGGACGCTGCAGAACTGGCAGTCCGAGTTCCTCGCCGTCGGCGCGATGGTCGCCTTCACGATCTACCTGCGGCAGCGGGCCTCGGCCGAATCGAAGCCGGTGGGCGCCCCGCACGCCGTCAGCGCGGTCGAATCCGAGTAGCAGCGCGAGCGCCGCCGAACGGCGTCAACTCCCCAGGCCCTGATCCACTTCGCCGGTGTCGGTCAGCCGCTGCGCGATCTCCCGCAGCTTGACGTTCAGCCGTTGCGACGACTGGCGCAACACGTCGAACGCATCCTCGGGGGTGATCCGAAGGCGCTCCATCAGGATTCCCTTGGCCTGACCGATCACATCTCGCGACAACAGCGCCCGCTCCAAGTGGTGACCGAGCGCGTCGAGCGAGGTCCGCTCCCCCACCGCACGAGCGGCCAGGGAGGCGTGAGCAGCAAGAATCGAGCCGATCTCGAGCGCTGTCTGGTCGAACGCGCCTGGCGACAGCGCGTACACATTCAGCGAACCCAGGACTTCCTCCTCCCCACCGTCGCCGCCCGGTGCGCCGAGCCGGTAGGAGACCGACGACTCGACCCCATGCTCGACCGGCTGGGCGCCCAGGCGCGGCCAGCGACCGTCCGGAAACGACGGCGCATCGACCAGCGGCGCGCTCAGCGCGTCCAGGCTGGGACCCTCGTTCACGTCGTACTGCGCCTGGTCGACGGCGCTCGCGTGCTCGTCAGTGGCCCCGGCCGTGCGATACCGGCCCGCCTCGCGAAGCGTCACACTCGCCAATTGCCCGCCGCTGATCGTGGTCACCGCGGCGTCCGCGATCCGGGTCAGCACCTCCTCGTAGGTTTCCGCCTCGTACAGCTGTTCGGCGATCTCGGCGAAGGCCACCGCGAGGAGAGTCGGACGGCTGCCCTCCGACCGCCGCCGATTGGCTGCGTCCCGCTCCCCCTTCTCCTGGTCGCGCCGCCGGCTGGCCGCACCCCGCGCCTCCCGCGCACTCGCTCGCGGCCCTTCATCCTCCTGCCACGCCGAGGCCCCGTGCGGTGGAATGAAGGACAAGCCCAGCGCGGCCGCGCGCATCGCCAGCTGCCGCTCCCATTCGTCCAGAACCGACTCTCTGGCGTCGGCGGCGGATTCCCGGGCGTCGGCGATCGCGTCCCTGGCATCGGCAACGACGTCCCGCCGGTCGGCGGTCTGCTCCCGGTCGTCGGCAACGAAGTCGCGCTTCTCTCGCGTCCACTGGCGGTCCACGTCACCGGGATCTGCCGACATCGGATTCCACCTCCTCGGCGCTGGCCTCTGAGAGGCCGGTGCGATCATGCTGCCACAGGCTCCTGCGGCCGGCGATGGTGATTCTTGCTCCACCAGCGGTGCGCCGGCTGTGGTTCTCAACCGGCGCACCTCCAGGAGAGCCGCGGGCCCGACGAGCCCTCCCGGTGATCCTTGGGTACCCGCGAAGGACGAGCACCACGCGCATTCCGGCCGGCCCGGACGACAATCCCCTTTGACGGCGGAAGACCGCCCTCGCGGCGGCCTTTCGGCTCAGCGGCCGACTGAAGCCGGGTCGGCCAGCAGCGGGCGGAAGGCCAGCTGGGCCGCGCCGAGCATGAGCAGGTTGGCGCCTACCTCGGTGGCGGTGATCCGGACTCCTTCGAAGGACGGAGTCAGCGCCGCGGCTGCCACTGCAGCGTGCAGCCGGCCGGGGTCGTAGGCGAGCAGGGCGGCGAGGAACCCGCCGAGCGCGATCACCTGGGGGTTCAGCAGGTTGATCGCGGCGGCCAGCGCGGTGCCGAGGTGGCCCAGCTGCCGTTCGACGACCGCGCGCACCTCCGGTGAGCGGTCGGCCAGCAGGGCCTGCTCGAAGGTCTCGGGGTCGACCCGGTCGAGTCCCAGCACTGCCAGCAGCTCGGCGCGGGTCACCTCGGCCTCCAGCGTTCCGGCGATGCCTGCCGAATCGACCGTCGGCGAACTCGACACCCGGACGTGGCCCAGCTCGCCGCCGTAGCCGGAGGCTCCGGCCAGCAGCTCTCCCCCGGCGACCAGACCGCCGCCGATGCCGCTGGCGCCGCCGTTGAGGTAGATGAAGTGCTGCTTGCCGCGCCCGGCCCCGAAATCGCGCTCCGCCAGCGCTCCCAGGCCCGCGTCGTTCGCGACCGACACCGGCAGGCCGGTGGCCTGCGCCAGGGGTTCGCCGAAGGGCTGTTCGTGCCAGTCCAGGTGCGGCGCGTTCATCACCACGCCATCGCGGGTGCGGACCTGGCCGGGCACCGCGACCCCGATTCCGGCCATCAGATGCTCGTCCAGCTCCAACTTCATGCCGCCGACCACCGCGGCGATGATGCTGACCGCCTCGGCGGCCGACGGGATGCGGTCGTACTCGTGCCGGATGATCCGCTTGCAGCTGCCGTTCAGTCCGATCAGCCCGATGGTGAGCGCGTCGATCTCCGGGTTGACCGCGATCGCCCCGACCTCGGGACGGATCTCGACCACCGGGCTGGGCCGTCCGACCTGACCGGCCGCGTCGGGCTCCCGCTCGTTGACCAGGTTCAGCTCGACCAGGTCGGCCACCAGACTGCCGATCGTGGAGCGGTTGCG
>CAZLWS010000022.1:25718-28389 GCA_964563205.1 uncultured Propionibacteriaceae bacterium
GTGGCGGAATCTCCGATGTCGGCGATTCGGCCACACCTTGCGTGGGGAACGGCCGGGCGGCGGACGCGAGGCCCGCAACGGGTGCCGGAATGCCCGAGGTCGGCGAATCGCCACACCTTCGCGCGGGCGCGGCAGCCAGGCCACCGCCGGCCGTCAATGTGTGACGGATGGCCCTAGGACGGCGAATCCGCCACACCTTGCGGGGGAAGAAGGCTGCGCCCTGCGGGAAGCGGGCTGCTCGCCGTGAGAGGAAAGCCGGCTACGCACTGAAGGACCACCGCGCGCGTGGTTGGCGCGGACTGAGAACGGCCCGACGGTGGACAGGGCCAGCGAACCAGTTATATGTTGGGAACAACAACATTCCTTCAATGTCGATTGGCTCTCCCGTGACCCTCACACCCACTCCTGCGGACAAGTTCACCTTCGGCCTGTGGACGGTCGGCTACGCCGGCAACGATCCCTTCGGCACTCCCACCCGCGCCCCGCTGGACGTCGTCCACGTGGTCGAGAAGCTGGCCGAGCTCGGCGCCTACGGGCTCACCTTCCACGACGACGACCTGTTCGCCTTCGGTTCGTCGGAGGCCGAGCGCCGCACCCAGATCGAACGGCTCAAGGGCGCCCTGGCGGCAACCGGGCTCACAACGCCGATGATCACCACCAACCTGTTCAGCCACCCGGTCTTCAAGGACGGCGGGTTCACCTCCAACGACCGCGGGGTGCGCCGGTTCGCCATGCGCAAGGTGCTGCGCAACCTCGACCTGGCCGCCGAGCTGGGCGCCACCACCTTCGTGATGTGGGGCGGACGCGAGGGTGCCGAGTACGACGCCGCCAAGGACATCCGAGCCGCGCTCGAGCGCTACCGCGAGGCCGTCAACGCGCTCGGCCAGTATGTCGTCGACAAGGGCTACGACATCAAGTTCGCGATCGAGCCGAAGCCGAACGAGCCTCGCGGCGACATTCTGCTGCCCACCGTCGGCCACGCGCTGGCCTTCATCGAGACCTTGGAGCGTCCCGAGATGGTCGGGCTCAACCCCGAGGTGGGCCACGAGCAGATGGCCGGGCTCAACTTCGCCGCCGCGATCGCCCAGGCGCTGTACGCGGGCAAGCTCTTCCACATCGATCTCAACGGCCAGCGCGGCATCAAGTACGACCAGGATCTAGTCTTCGGCCACGGCGATCTGCACAACGCCTTTGCGCTGGTCGACCTGCTGGAGAATGGCGGCCCCGACGGCGGCCAGACCTACACCGGCCCGCGGCACTTCGACTACAAGCCGTCCCGCACCGAGGACGAGGAGGGCGTCTGGGCGTCGGCCGCGGCCAACATGAAGATGTACCTGCTGCTGAAGGAGCGGGCGGCCGCCTTCCGGGCCGATCCCGAGGTGCAGGAGGCGCTGGCCGCTGCGCGCGTGCCTGAGTTGTCCGTGCCCACGCTGGCCGACGGCGAGGGGTACGCCGAGCTGCTGGCGGACCCGTCCGCCTTCGAGGAGTTCGACGCCGACGCCTACTTCAACGGCAAGGGCTTCGGCTTCGTCCGGCTGCAGCAGCTGGCTGCCGAGCACCTGCTCGGCGCTCGCTGAAAGGGGTGGGGATGGCCCGAGTGGTCGGGGTCGATTCGTCGACCCAGAGCTGCAAAGTGGTGGTGCGGGACGCGGAGTCCGGCGCCCTGCTGGCGTCCGGACGGGCCTCGCACCCCGACGGGACGTCGGTCGATCCGGCCCACTGGTGGACGGCGCTGCAGGCGGCGCTGGCCGAGGCCGGCGGGCTGGACGGGGTCGCGGCGGTGTCGATCGGCGGGCAGCAGCACGGCATGGTGGCCCTGGACGCCGACGGCCGCGTGGTGCGCGACGCGCTGCTGTGGAACGACACCCGCTCGGCCCAGGCGGCCCGCGACCTGATCGCCGAGGTCGGCGTGGACCAGATCGTGGCGCGCACCGGCTCGCTGCCGGTGGCCTCGTTCACCGCTGCCAAGCTGCGCTGGCTGCGGGACGCCGAGCCGGAGAACGCCGCTCGGGTGGCCGCGGTGGCGCTGCCGCACGACTGGCTCACCTGGCGGCTGCGCGGCTACGGACCTGCCGGCGAATCCGAGCTCGGGCCTGATCTGTCGCAGCTTGTCACTGACCGCTCGGATGCCTCAGGCACCTCCTACTGGTCGCCGGCTGCCGGCGCCTACGACCTCGACCTGATCACCCGGGCGCTGGGGCACGCCGTGATTGTCCCCCGGGTGCTCAGGCCGTCCGAATCCGTGGCCGGGCCTGGCTTCGTCGTCGGCCCGGGCGCCGGGGACAATGCCGCGTCCGCCCTGGGCCTGGATGCCCGGCCCGGGGATGTCGTGGTGTCGATCGGCACCTCCGGGACGGTCTTCGCCGCCACCGACGCGCCGGTCGCCGATCCGTCGGGGACCGTGGCCGGCTTCGCCGACGCCACCGGCGGCTTCCTGCCGCTGGTCTGCACGCTCAACGCCGCCCGGGTGATCGGTTCGGTGGCTGGCGTGCTCGGAGTCGACTTCGACGAGCTAGGACGGCTCGCGCTGGCTGCCGAACCTGGTGCCGGCGGCGTCGTCCTGGTCCCCTACTTCGAGGGTGAGCGGACGCCGAACCTGCCGGACGCGACCGCGTCCCTGGTCGGACTCACCCTGGGCAACACCAACCGGGAGAATCTGGCCCGGGCCGCC
>CAZLWS010000023.1:0-3616 GCA_964563205.1 uncultured Propionibacteriaceae bacterium
ACGGCGGCGTGCCAGCCGGTGCACATCACGTCCGAGAGCGCCAGCAGGCTCGGGACGAGCTCGGCCGCGGGCTGTTCCGGGGTGGCGACCAGGGTGCCGTCCGCCCACGGGATCCGGATCCGCTCGGCCTGGGCTCCGTCGTAGTGGGAGCCGTGCTGGCAGTTCGCCTGCGCTCCCTTGCGGCACACCGCGCAGGTGTTGTCGGAGGGATTGAAGCCGCCCACGACGAAGTCACCTGGCTTCACCGTGGTCACCGCGTCGCCGACCTGCTCCACGACCCCGCAGAACTCATGCCCGATCGGCGTCGGACGAGGCACCGCCGAGATCCCGCGGTACCGCCACAGGTCCGACCCGCAGACGCAGGCCGCGACCGTCCGCACCAACGCGTCGGTCGGTTCCAGGATGACCGGGTCGGGACGTTCCTCGTAGCGGACGTCGCCCGGCGCGTAGATCACTGCTCCATGCATGGCATCCAGTCCACCACGATCCGCCCCGGCGTGACAGGCACTGGCGTTGCTTGCCTCGTGCCTGCCCCGCACTAGGGGTCGAACTGGGGTGGTGTTTTGTCATTCCGGCGCAGGCCGGAATCTCGGGCGGAGAGATCCCGGCCTCCGCCGGGATGACGGTCCAAGTGGGAGTAGATCAGCGTTTCCTTCAAGCCTGGAACGCCACCTCGGGGAAGTCCACCGGCACGTCCAGGGCGATGTTGACGTAGTTGGTGAACAGGTTGAGCGCGACCTGGGCGATCGTCTCGACGATCTGCTCGTCGCTCCAGCCGTGCGCTCGCAGCGACCGGACACTCTCCAGGTCGATCTCGCCCCGCTGTTCGACCAGCGCGATGGCGAACTCGAGCAGCGCCTGCGTCCGCGGCTCGACGGCATGGCCCTGCTGGGCTGCGGCGAGGCTGCCCTGGTCCAGGCCCGCCTTGGCGCCCAGCGCGGTGTGGGCGGCCAGGCAGTACCGGCAGCGGTTGCGCTCGGCCACGGCGACCGCGATCTGCTCGGTGAGCGCCGGGCCGAGCGAGCCGGTCGAGAAGGCGCCGAAGGCACCCCACATCGACTGCAGCGCGGCGGGAGAGTTCGCCACCGCGCGGAACATATTAGGGACGCCGCCGAAGGCGGCCTCGATCCGGCTCAGCGGGGCGGCGACCCGGGCATCGGCGGCGGCCGGATCGATCAGGGGTACGCGTGACATGGGATTTCTCCTTCGTTCGGGATCGGCCGCGGCTGCGGCCATCACCAGCTTCACGTAGATCGGAAGCCGATTCGCATCTTTTCGTCGCGTTTTCTTGCCAGATCGTCTACCGTTGCGCCATGGAGCCGCTGAACCGCCTCGATGCCCTGCTGGAGCGGTTCACCGTCCGCGCGCAGCAGTTCCACATCGGCCCGCTGTGCGGCGTCCGTCGATTCCAGGCCGTGCCCGGCCACGGCTTCCTGCACATCCTGCGTTCGGGCGACCTGACCGTGACGGACGGGCGGACTCCGATCCCGCGGGCGGTCACCGAGCCGAGCCTGCTGTTCTATCCGCGGCCGCACGACCACGTCTTCACCGCGAGCTTCGAACCGGGCGTGGATCTGGCCTGCGCGACGCTGGAGTTCGACGGCGGGGACACGCACCCGCTGGTGCGCGCGCTGCCCGACGTGGTCACCGTGCCGATCGCGCAGGTGCCGGGCCTGGATCAGTCACTCGACCTGCTGTTCACCGAGATCGACGAGTTCCGGTGCGGCCACCGCTACGTGGTCGACCGCCTGTTCGAGATCGCCCTGCTGAAGCTGCTGCGCTGGCTGCTCGACCATCCCCGCGAGATCGGCCTGCCACCAGGGCTCTTCACCGGACTCTCCGATCCGCAGCTCGCCCGCGCCCTGGCCGGCATGCACGCCGACCCCGGGCAGCCGTGGACGCTCGACTCGCTCGGAGGCCTCGCCGCGATGTCTCGCAGCGCCTTCGCCGCCCGCTTCCGCGAACTGGTCGGCACCACCCCCTACGACTACCTGACGGCCTGGCGGATGACGGTCGCCCAGCAGTTGCTCCGCGAGGGGCGTCCGGTCGCCTGGGTCGCGGCCGAGCTCGGCTACACCAGCAGCTCCTTCTCCCGGGTGTTCACACAACGCCACGGAAGGCCGCCGCGGGTCTGGGCCGAGGGCCGGCGCGACCGGTCGTCCGACCCGACCTCGGCGATGGCCCTGCCAAGCTGAGCAGTCGCCGGTAATGTCTTGCCATGGAACCCGTGCAACTGAAGCCCGACGAAGCGCTTCCGGCACTGCGCCGGGCGATGCTCGTCGACGGCCTGCAGATCGTCCTCGACCTGGAGGCTTCGCAGGGCTGCGAACTGGTCGACGCGGCGACCGGCGAGCGGTACCTGGACCTGTTCGGATTCGTCTCCTCCAACGCGCTGGGCATGAACCATCCGCGCCTCACCGAGCCCGCGGTCGCCGCCGAGATCGGACGGATCGCGCTGCACAAGCCGAGCAATTCCGACATCTACAACGTCGCGATGGCCGAGTTCGTCGAAACCTTCCGCCGGGTGCTCGGCGACCCGCGGCTGCCGCACCACTTCTTCATCGAGGGCGGCGGACTGGCGATCGAGAACGCGCTGAAGGCGGCCTTCGACTACAAGAGCCGGCTGAACGAGGCCCGCGGCCTCTCCCCCGACCTCGGCGCCCAGGTGGTGCACCTGCGTCACGCCTTCCACGGCCGCACCGGCTACACCATGTCGCTGACCAACACCGACCCGGTCAAGACCGCCCGCTACCCGAAGTTCGACTGGCCGCGCATCACCGCCCCCTACCTCGGCACCGACGACAAGGGGAGCCCCCGCCCTGTCGAGCAGCTGGAGGCCATCTCGCTGCGGGCTGCCGAGAAGGCCTTCGCCACCTACGGGCCAGACATCGCCGCCTGCATCGTCGAGCCGATCCAGAGCGAGGGCGGCGACCACCACTTCCGCCCCGAGTACCTGCAGGCGCTACAGCGCATCACCCACGCCCACGACGCCCTCTTCATCGTGGACGAGGTGCAGACCGGGGTCGGCATGACCGGGACCGCCTGGGCCTACCAGCAGCTGGGCCTGGAGCCCGACATCGTCGCCTTCGGCAAGAAGACCCAGGTCTGCGGGATCATGGCCGGCGGCAAGCTGGACGAGGTCCGCGACAACGTCTTCGCCGTCAGCGGCCGGCTGAACTCCACCTGGGGCGGCGGGCTGGTGGACATGGTGCGCGCCAAGCACATTCTGGCCACGATCGAGACCGACGGCCTGATCGAGCGCGCCGCCGAGGTGGGCCGCTGGCTGCTGGCCGAACTCGAGGCGCTGGCCGGGCGTCAGCCACTGCTCACCGACCCGCGCGGACGTGGCCTGCTCTGCGCCTTCAGCCTGCCCAGCCCCGAGTTCCGCACCCGGTTCCTGAGCGAGCTGCTGAAGCGCGGCGTGATCATGCTCGGCTGCGGAGACCGCAGCGTCCGCCTCCGTCCGCCCCTGGTGATCACCGTGGCTGAGCTGCGCCGTGGCTTGGCCGCCATCGAGGACACTCTGGCCTCCCTGCGGAGCGGCGGCTGAGCGGGCCACGATCGTCGCCCGCTGAACGATCCCTGAGCTCGGTTTACCCTGAGCCTGTCGTCGGGT
>CAZLWS010000023.1:3716-28137 GCA_964563205.1 uncultured Propionibacteriaceae bacterium
CGCCGGGTCGCCGGGTCGCCGGGTCGCCGGGTCGCCGGGTCGCCGGGTCGCCGGGTCGCCGGGAACGCTACTTGACGCGGATGGCGTGGAGTTCGCCGATCGGCAGGTCGCGGCTGGCCGAGTGAGTGCCCGGGAGGGTGCCAGAGTAGCCGGCGACGCTCCACGCGACGTCCCAGTGCGTGGTGGCCGTCACGGTGTAGGCGCCTTTCGGAGCGGCCTGTTGGTAGGTGTAGCCGCAGGTCGGCGACTTCGCCCCCGGCGTCACGCTGCTGCGATACGGAGTGGTCTTCGTGCACTGCTTGGCGTGCCCGTCGCCCATGGTGAAGGTGGTCGACCGGTAGGTCGCGCGCAGGGTGAACGTGTGGCCGAACGCCGACTCGCTGGCGGTGACGGTGGTGGGTCCTTCGGTCCACAGCCAGACCGGGAACCCGACGGCCAGCATGTTCCATTCGTTCACGCTCGGATCCGGCCCGAACTGCGGGGTGGGGGTCGGGAGTTGCAGGTGGACGATGAGCTGCCGGACGTACTGCTCCGCGGCAGCCGGGTCGAGCCCGGCGGTCATGCTGGCGCACCCGGCGGTAGTCGCACAAGGATCGGGATCTCGGGCAGGTTGCACCTTCGCAGGCCTGTCCGGCGTCCTGCCCGGCTTCGACTCCTTCTTCTTTCTGCTGTCGCCGCCAGGCACCGCGTGGACTCCACGGACAAACCCCTCATCATCGGCGTTCACGTCTGTCTCCGCAGGCGGCTGTGCCATAGGAACTGGTCCGAGTCCATCGGCCCGCGCCGTGCCAGGCGTGAAGGCAAGCCACATCGCGGCCAAGACCACTGCAAGCATCGCCGCTGCTAGACGTCGCACTTCTCCACCCACCTGCCTTCGACATAGACAGCCTTCAGGTTCTCCCCGAAGCGGCTGAAGTAGACCCGGTCCTCGCCCACTCTTCCTCGCGACTCCAGCTTGTCGCCGCGGTAGAAGCTCCATCCGGAGGAGTCCACGCAGACTCTGAGCGCCACAATCGAACCTTCCCGAGAGATGCCCGGCTCACGTCTCATCGCCAACGTCGGATCGTCACCGATCGCGCGCAAGCCGTCCTCTGCAAAGCTCTCAAACGTCGCCATGAAGTCGTCCCGAGCCTTGCCTTCCGTTGTGGCGAGGATCACCTCGGTCGGCTCCGTCACGCCTCCGGCCCGTATGATCCGCGTGCTCTCGTCGAGGATCCTGCGATACACCGCCTCCGCTTCGGCGTAGAGCCGGTCTTTGGCTTTCATGTCTTCGTACTGGATCTGAGAGCAGGGCGTGGCTTCCCCACCAGCCTCCGGGGTGCACTGGTACGTCGGCGTCGGGACCGGCGACACGGTCGAGGCTGAGGGGGAAGTCGACGGGGACGTGGTCGCCGTGGGTTGGCAGCCCGCGAGCAGGACGGCGGCCAGCATCGCTGCCGTCGCAGTCGCGGATCGCCTCATCGTGACTCCTTGGGGTGGGGAGTGGCCGCCAGTCTGGCAGATCGACTCCTCGCCTGAAAGAGGAACCCGGGGTTATCCACAGGCGAACACGTCATCCACAGGCATCCTGTGACTTCTGAGACGCATGTGACAGAACCCGCTCCCGGGACCACCCCCGCCTGCCGAGACCGCCAGAAGACCACTGCTGGCGTCGCACTTGCTCGGCTTCGGCCCAGCAGAAGAACAGATGCGACACGAGATGGCACGCCGGGCTCGGCGGAGTAAGGTCTCGGCCATGGCCCTGAGCCAACCAGCCCTGGACGAGTTGTGGGACTTCGCCGATCCGGCCACGAGCCTCGAGCGCATCGAAGCAGCGATTGGCGGGGCCGTCGACGTGTCCGACCGCGCCGAGTTGCAGACCCAGCGGGCGCGAGCACTCGGTCTGCTTGATCGCTTCGATGAAGCCGACGCAGCGCTGGCTGAGGTGGACGAGGTCTCCCCGCTAGTGGCAGCCCGGGTGACGCTGGAACGCGGACGGGTGCGCAACTCCGCGGACGATCCGGCAGCAGCGATCGCGTTGTTCCAGATCGCCGCCGAACTCGCCGAGGCCGCGGGCTCGCTGTTCCTGCAGGTGGACGCCCTGCACATGCTCGCCATCGCCGATCAGGACCAATCCCAGCGGTGGACCGAGTCGGCGCTCGGACTGCTCGCGGCGACCGACGACCCCCGCCTCCAGCGCTGGCGGGTGGCGCTGCACACCAACGCCGGCTGGACACTGTTCGACGCCGGCCGGGTTGCGGAAGCGCGCACCCGATTCCAGTCGGCCCGGGAAGCCGCCGAACGGTGGGGCACGCCGCAGCAGGTCGCCTTCGCGGACGAAGCGATCGCGGAGTGCGACGCGGCCTGAGGCAAGCGGGACGGCCAGCCGACGGACTCAGAGGATGATGTCGTCCAGCAGATCGGTCACCATAGCGGCGATCGGGGAACGCTCGGAGCGGTTCAGCGTGACGTGGGCGAACAGCGGGTGGCCCCTCAGCTTCTCCACCACGGCGACCACCCCGTCATGGCGCCCCACCCGCAGGTTGTCGCGCTGGGCGACGTCGTGGGTGAGCACCACGCGCGAGTTCTGGCCGATCCGGCTGAGCACGGTGAGCAGGACGTTGCGCTCCAGCGACTGCGCCTCGTCCACGATCACGAAGGCGTCATGCAGGGAGCGTCCGCGGATGTGGGTGAGCGGCAGCACCTCCAGCATGTCGCGGGCGAGCACCTCGTCGATCACGTTCCGGCTGGTCACCGAGCCCAGGGTGTCGAACACCGCCTGCGCCCAGGGCGACATCTTCTCCCCCTCGGAGCCGGGCAGGTAGCCGAGCTCCTGCCCGCCGACTGCGTACAGCGGACGGAACACCAGCACCTTGGAGTGGATCTGCCGCTCCAGGACGGCCTCCAGCCCGGCGCACAGCGCGAGCGCCGACTTGCCGGTGCCGGCGCGGCCACCCAGCGAGACGATGCCGACCTCGGGGTCGAGCAGCAGATCCAGCGCCACCCGCTGCTCGGCGGAGCGGCCGTGGATGCCGAAGGCCTCCCGGTCGCCGCGGATCAGTCGCACCGAGCCGTCCGGCAGCACCCGTCCGAGCGCGGACGAGGCAGAGCCGTGCAGCACCACCCCGGCGTGCACCGGCAGGTCGAGGGCCTCCGGCACCACCGCGGCCCCCTCGGCGTAGAGTCGGTCGACGGTCGCCGCGGGCACGTCCACCTCGGCCATGCCGGTCCAGCCGGCCTCCGAGGCCAGCTCGTGGCGGTACTCCTCGGCGGCGAGTCCGACGGCGGAGGCCTTGACCCGCATCGGGACGTCCTTGCTGATCAGCACCACGTCGTTGCCTTCGGCGCGGTAGTTCAGCGCGACGGCGAGGATGCGGGAGTCGTTGTCGCCGAGCCGGAAGCCGACCGGCAGCACCTCGGCGTCGGTGTGGTTGAGCTCGACGCGCAGCGTCCCCTCGGTCTCGTTGACCGGCACCGGCGAGTCGAGGGTGCCGAACCGGGCGCGCAGGTCGTCCAGGAAGCGCAGCGCGGCGCGGGCGAAGTAGCCGAGTTCGGGGTGGTGCCGTTTGGCCTCCAGTTCGGCGATCACCACGATCGGGATCACCACGCTGTGTTCGGCGAAGTTGCGCAGGGCTCCCGGATCGCTCAGCAGCACGGAGGTGTCGAGCACGTAGGTCTTCAGCCCGGCGGCGATCGCAGGCGATCCGGTGAAGGCTGTGCGAGTGGTCGAGCGCGGCACGATGTTCTCGTTTCCGGGGACGAACCTCACCGCGTCCGGCCCCACCTGGTGGTGTTCAGCCGGAGGTGACGGGGCCTGGTGCGGGCCCGCGAGTCTGGCTCGTCAGAGCTGGACGACGCATGGACGTGGTTGCCTCCCGACGCTCCGGCGGCCGCCGGAACTCTTGCAGAGTAAGTCGAGGATTCCCGCTGGCAAGGAGCGACACGCCCAGCGTTACCGAGCCGTCACCTGCCGAAGCGGCGCTCGCGCTGGGAGTAGTCGCGCAGGGCGCGGATGAAGTCGACCTTGCGGAAGTCGGGCCACAGCGCCTCGCAGAAGTAGAACTCGCTGTGTGCCGACTGCCAGATCAGGAACCCGGAGAGCCGCTGCTCCCCCGAGGTGCGGATGATCAGGTCGGGGTCGGGCTGACCGGCCGTGTAGAGGTGCCCGGAGATGTGGTCGATCTCCAGGGTGTCGGCGAGTTCGGCCAGGTCGGTGCCCTTGGCGGCCTCGTCGGCGAGCAGCGAACGGACGGCGTCGCGCAGTTCATGGCGTCCGCCGTAGGAGACGGCGATGTTCACGTGCATGCCCGAGGCGTCGGCGCAGGACTGCTCGGCGGCGCGGAGGTCGTCGGCGACGCCGGCGGGCAGCAGGTTGAGGTCGCCCACCACCTGCACCCGGCGGCGTCCGTCGGCCGCCAGATCGACCACCAGATCGCGGATCACGTCGAGCAGCGGGTCGAGCTCCGCCTCGGCCGCCCGCTCCAGGTTCTCGGTCGACAGCACCCACAGGGTGACGATCGGAACCCCGACCTCCTCGCACCAGCCGATGAACTGCTTGAGCTTGTCGGCCCCCGCTCGGTAGCCGAGGACCAGTTCCTGCCCAGGGGCGTTGGCTCTAGCCCATCGCCGGTTCCCGTCGGCAAGCACCGCGACGTGCTGCGGCAGCCGGTTGCGATCCAGGTCGCGCAGCAGCCGCTGCTCGTAGGTTGCATACAGGAGGCCACGGGGCACGAGTGCCTTCACCGCAGCCTTCAGGCCGGGGGCCAACGACATGCCCGAAGCCTATCGCCCCGCCCCGCAATCCCCCACAGACCCACGCGCCGACCGGTCGTCAGCTGTCGCGCGCCGATTTCGTGGCTACCAGCCCGCCCATCTGCCTCGTTCGAGATGACCGCGCCGGGACGGTGGTTACCAGCTCGGATCCCTGCTCCATAACCGCAGTCCCGGCGCTCGGGCCGCGGACTGCTCGGCTGACCGGCCCGGTAACCACGAAATCGGCGCTCCCACTTGAAACCTACGTCCGCGTAACCTACGCTTCGTAAAGTACGTTAGTTGACACGAAGTAAAGTAGGTGGACATGGGCTCGCTGGAGCTGAACCCCCTCCCCAAGCCGGCCTGGCGCGGCTGGCTGCACGCCGGCATGACGCCGGTGGTGCTGCTGGCGGGCATCCTGCTGGTGATCCTCGCTCCCGCCGGCCCCGGCCGCCTCGGGGCGGCGGTGTGGCTGGCCGGCTCGCTGGTGCTCTTCGGCACCAGCGCCGTCTACCACCGCGGACGCTGGACACCTGCCGTCCACTCCTGGCTGCAGCGCGCCGACCACTCCAACATCTTCCTGTTCATCGCCGCGACCTACACGCCCTTTGCGCTCGCCCTGCTGGAGGGCGCCCAGCGCGTCCTGCTGCTGAGCCTGGTGTGGGGCATCGCCGCCGCCGGGGTCGCGCTGACCCTGCTGTGGCCGGGCCGCCCCCGCTGGCTGGACGTGGCGCTGTACGTGCCGATGGGCTGGGTCGCGCTGGGCTGGCTCGGAGCCTTCTGGGCCGCCGGCGGGCCCGCGGTGGTGATCCTGCTGCTGCTCGGCGGCGTGATCTACACCTTCGGCGCCGGCGTCTACGCCCTGAAGCGCCCCAACCCGTCACCGCGGCTCTTCGGCTACCACGAGATCTTCCACGCCTGCACCATCGCCGCGGCCGCCTGCCACTTCGCCGCCATCGCCGTGGCGGTGCTGGGGTAGTCACCCCTTAGCCCGGATCGACCGATGGCCGCCGTCGCGAGCGGCGCCAGACGGGTGCAATGGCAAGACGATCCGCGCGAAGACAGACCGGGTCGTCTTTCGAGCGTGGTCGGCGCAGCCAGACCCGATTGAGGCGAGCGCCGGACAGCTTGCTGTCAGGCCGAGCCGATTGAGGGTCTTGACGAGCGAAGCGAGGAACAGTGCGCCCGTATGGGGCCGCGCAGCAGGCGGAAATCGGTGGATCCGGGCTTAGGCGCGGCTCCACAGAGCGGTGCGCAGGCCGGCGATGTCGGACACCGGAGCGAAACAGACCGTCCCACGGCAGACGTAGACCAGGCCGGACTCCCATGCCGGTCGGTCGTCGAAGTGGTGGGCGAAGCCGGTCGTCCCGGGGCGGCCCACGACCACCGCGGTGCCGACCGGCGCCATCCGCCAGGTCGCGCGCGCCAACTCAGCCAAAGAGTCGCCGTCGGGGGTGACCACCACAGCGACGGCCGGCGACAACCCGGTGCGGGCCTCGTCGGCGACCACCAAGTCGGTCAGCGCCGAGCCGGCGAACCGGGGCGCGGCGGCCACAAGGCCGCGGGTGGTGAGGGCCGCGGCATCGGCCCGCTCCAGGTAGTCGGAGCGATCGGCCAGCAGCCCCGCCAGCCGCAGCGCGGCCACCAGTGCGCTGGTCCCCGACGGGGTCGGATTGTCCGACACGTCACGAGGCCGGACGTAGAGCGCCTCGGCGTCGTCGGCGGTGTCGAAGAAGCCTCCGTCGTCGGCGCCGAATCGGGCCAGCGCCACGTCCAGCAACTCCACCGCCCGCTCCAGCCACACCGCTTCACCCAGCGCGCCGGCCAGCCGCGCGAAGCCCTGCGCGACCGCGCCGTAGTCCTCGGCGAGGCCTTCGGTGTCGCCGGCCACGCCCTCCAGCGAGGTGCGGCGCAGCCGTCCGTCCACCCAGTGGGTCTCCCACAGCGCGCTGGCTGCCCGCTCGGCAAGCCCTAGCCAGCCGCGCTCGTCGAAGACGGTGGCGGCCCAGACCAGGGCGTCGATCGTCCAGCCGTTCCAGGCGGCGACCAGCTTGTCGTCCCGGTCGGGCGCCCACCGGCGGCGGCGGACGGCGAGCAGCTTCTCGCTGACCTGGGCCAGCCGCTCGGCGTCCGGGTGACCGCGCAGTTGCAGGGTGGAGAGCCCGTGCTCGAAGGTGCCGGCGGTGGTGACGTGGAAGACCCCGGCTGCCCAGTCGGCGTCCTCCGCGCCGAGCGCATCGGCCAGCAACTCGGGGTTCCAGGCGTAGTAGACGCCCTCGTGCTTCACCCCGCGGACGTCGAGGCTGTCGGCATCCAGACTGGCTGCGAACCCGCCGCCGGGCAGCTCCATCTCGCGCTCCAGCCAACCGACGATGCCGCGCACCGTCCGCTCGAACAGGGCACGGACCAACGGCTCGTGGTCGGGCACCCGCCGCCAGCCGCGGACGTAGGTCCCGAGCAGCAGGGCGTTGTCGTAGAGCATCTTCTCGAAGTGCGGCACCACCCAGCCGGCGTCCACGCTGTACCGGTGGAAGCCGCCGCCCAGCTGGTCGCAGATGCCGCCGCGGGCCATCGCCTCCAGGCTGCGCTGCGCGACGTCCAGCGAGCCGGGCTCGCCCTTCACCAGCAGCGCGTCGATCGCGCCGGGCTGCGGGAACTTGGGCGCCCGCCCGAAGCCTCCGTGGACGGCGTCGAAGTCCTTGCCGAGCTCCCCCAGCGCACCCCACACATCGATCGAAGCGGGAGCTTCCGGCGGCACGAACTCACCCGCCAGGTGCTCGCGGATCACCCCCGCCGAGGCCACCGCCTCGTCCCGCCGGTTCCGCCAGGCCCCGGTGATCGCCTCGACCAGCTCGGTGAAGGACGGCACCCCGCGTCCGGACGTCGGCGGATAGTACGTCCCCGCGAAGAAGGGCAGCCCGTCCGGGGTGCAGAAGACGGTCATCGGCCACCCGCCCTGCCCGGTCAGCGCCTGGGTGGCCTTCATGTAAATGGCGTCGATGTCCGGACGCTCCTCGCGGTCGACCTTGATCGCCACGAAGTTCGGGTTGACCAGCTCGGCCACCGCCGGATCGCTGAACGACTCGTGCGCCATGACATGGCACCAGTGGCAGGCTGAGTAGCCCACCGACAGCAGAATCGGGACGTCTCGCCGCTTGGCCTCGGCCAGCGCCTCCGGCCCCCACGGCCACCAGTCGATCGGATTGTCGGCATGCTGCCGCAGATAGGGCGATGCAGCCTCGGCGAGTCGGTTCACGGCCCAACCCTAACCGGGTCGAGAACGGCGCGAGTCACGCCTGCCGGAGCAGGGCGAGATCCCGGCGGATGTAGCGCAGGTGCGCCCACTCCTCCTCCAGGATCACGCGGACGCAGTCGCCGACGGTGGGATGCCAGTCGTCGCCGCCCCACGGGTTCTCGCGTTCCTCGGCGAGCAGCTCCGGTGTGGCCGCGGCCAGAAAATCGGTCACCAGCTGCTGGCGCTCGGCGCGAACCGCGAGGATCTCCTCGTAAGACGGCGGATCCTCGCGGAAGATCGACATGTCGAAGCCCATCTCCGCGGCGCCGGTGAAGATCTGGCCGATCTCGTGGAACGGCTGCTCGATCCGCAGGATCCCGCCGCGGAGCCAGGCGTCGGTCGCCAGGACGAGATGCCGCAGGGTCTGGGCCAGCGACCACTCGTCCGCGACGTGGGCGTCCACCAGCTCGGGTGGCGTCTCCGCCACCGTCTCCTGCCACGCGGCCTGCACAGCGACCCAGCCCTCACGCAGGCCTTCGGGTGTCTCCGCCTTCTGCAGCTCGCGCCCCGGGAACTGCCGGTTGAGCTCGGCGTCCACCAGCGGCACGACGTCCACCCCGTTGACGAAGAGGCTGCCGAAGAACAGGTCGTGACTGTCGATGTCGAGTCCGTCCACGTCGACGCTGCGCATCGTCACGCCGCTGACGTCGGAGAATCGCAGGGTGGCGCCCTTGAAGCTCGCCCTGACGAAGCTCGCGCCTTCGAACTCCTTGGTGCCGTGATAGGTCGTCATCGCCCTATCATCACCGCCGGCCCACGGTCGGTCCACAACGTGAGCGCGAGAGCCAGGTCCGACCGGTCCGGTCAGGACGACGCGGTGGTCGAGCTCTCCTCGTCCGCCGGCTCCGGCTCGCCAGGGATGTTGATCTTGCGCAGGTGACCGCGCAGGCTCACGAAGAGCAGCGCCAGGACGATCAGCAGCAGGCCCACCAGCGCCAGCGGCATCCAGGAGGGCGTCACGAAGTCTGAGCCCAAGTCGAGCAGCACGGTTCGACTCTACCGCTGCTCGCGGAGCCCGGCGAAGAGGTCGGATTCCGGCAGTTCGGTGGACACCGACGAGCGGACGAGCTGGAAGTCCTCGGTGGGCCACCCGGCCCGCTCGACCTCCGGCGGGACGGCGAACCAGAAGCTGTCCGGGTCGATCTGGCTGGCGTGGGCCAGCAGGGCGGCGTTGCGCCGCTCGAAGAAGTCGCCGGCGGGGATGAACGTCGTGGGCCGCAGGTGCGGGTGGTCGTCGTCCTCCAGCCAGCTCGACAGCCGCTCGGCGTAGGGGCGGCCCAGGCCGTGGGCGTGCATCGCCTCGTCCAGGGCCGCGAACCGGTCGCGGTGGAAGCCCATCTGGTAGTAGACCTTCGGGACGGCCCAGGCCTCGCCGTGCTCCGGCCACAACTCGGGGTCTGCGGCCTGATCCACTGCGGCCATCGACACGACGTGGCACCGGATGTGGTCGGGGTGCGGGTAGCCGCCGCGCTCGTCGTAGGTGGTCAGCACCTGCGGACGGAACTCGCGGATCACCTTCACCAGCCGCCCAGCGGCCTCGTCCACGTCGACCAGCGAGAACGCCTCCGGGCTGGCCGGCTGCCAGTCCTCGCCGGAGGGGAAGCCGGAATCGCGGTACCCCAGCCAGACATGCTCGATGCCGAGGATCTCGGCGGCGGCCGCCATCTCCTGCTGCCGCAGTTCATGCATCCGCGCCCAATTCTCGGGAGAGTCCAGCCGGGGGTTGAGGATCTCGCCCTCCTCGCCGCCGGTGCAGCTCACCACCATCACCTGCGCCCCGCGGGCGACGTAGTAGGCGGTGCTGGCCGCACCCTTGGACGACTCGTCGTCAGGGTGAGCGTGGACGTGGAGCAGCCGGAGACCGGCGTCAGGAAGATCGGACATCGACACCATTGTGGGCGCCTCGTCAACCCCGTTCGACCAGATCGGGTTGAATGGGACGCATGGAGACCGACGCCGAGCGCCTCGCGCGCCGCTACCCGGCCCGCCGCACTCCGTTGGCTGACTGGCGGCTGTGGGCGGTGCTGCTGGGCGCGATCGGGCTCGGCTGGGTCGGCTGGGTCGCGCTGGCCGGCGCCGTCCCGCCGGTGTCGGCCCGGGTGGACGCCTTCCGCGCGATCTCCGACACCGAGTTCGAGGTCACCGTGGCCGTCGAACGCGAAGACCTCACTCGCGGCGCCCAGTGCCTGTTGTTCGTTCAGGCGGTCAGCTACGAGCGAGTCGGCGAGGTCGACCTCACCGTGGCCCCCGGCGGCGAGCACCAGACCCGGCAGACGGTCACCGTCCGCACCTTCAAGCGCGGCACCTCCGCCACCGCCGAGGAATGCCATCCCACCGATTGAGCACGGCTCTCCCGGCCCGCAGAACGATCTCAGCCAACCTCATCTCACGTCGCGACTGTTCGGCCTCTCGTCCAAGTGGCCGAACAAGCGCGACGCCAGCGCCCGCCAACGCGAGGAAACTGCGCCGATGGGCTATGGTCGATTGATGGTTGACGCGAATACCACGACCACCTGGCTCACCCAGGAGGCCCACGACAAGCTGACCGCCGAGCTGAACTACCTCAAGGGCGAAGGACGCCAGAAGGTCTCGGCGAAGATCGCGCAGGCGCGCGAGGAGGGCGACCTCTCCGAGAACGGCGGCTACCACGCCGCGCGCGAGGAGCAGGGCCACCAGGAGGCGCGCATCCGGCAGCTGGCCGCCATTCTCGAATCCGCCCAGGTCGGCGAAGCCCCCAGCGGCAATCAGGTCACCCCCGGCACCCTGGTCACCATCTACTTCGACGGCGACCCGGACGACGATGACACCTTCCTGCTCGGCTCGCGCGAGGTGATGGGCCTGGACGACTCGGTCGACATCGAGGTGTACTCTCCGCAGTCGCCGCTGGGCGCCGCCGTCCTCGGCGCGGCCCCGGGCGACACCGTGAGCTACGCCGCCCCCAATGGCAAGCCGATCGAGGTCACCATCGTCGCGGTGGCGCCCTTCACCGGTTAACCAGCCGACTCCAGCTCCGCCAGCAGTGTCGCCGCCTCGGCGGGCGCCAGCGCGCCGCTGGCCACCTCGGCCAGCACCTGGTCGCGGGTGAGGGCGGGCGGGGCCTCGGACTCCCCCGCCAGGCCGAGCTTCACCAGCAGCTGGGTGAACCGGCTGCGGGCGGTCGGGTAGGAGACGCCGAGGTGCTTCTCCACCTCGCGCAGGTTGCCCCGCGAGGCCAGGAACACCCGCAGCAGCTCGGTCTCGCGCTCGTCCAGGGAGCAGAAGTCGCAGCTGGCGAAGTCCCCGGCCAGCTCGGTGCCGCAGGAGCGGCAGCCGAGCCGGGTGGTGATGAGTTCGCTGCCGCAGACCGGGCAGTCCGAGGGCGGGTGGTAGACGCTCATCGCAGCTCCGCCTTGACGGTGGCCCAGCCCATCACCACGCCGATGTCGAGCCGGGCCGAGCCATTGCCCAGCACGAACTCGTCCAAGGCCTGGTTGTCGGGCCAGGTGATCTTGCCGAGCTGCGCCTCGCCGCGGACGGTGACGTTCGAGCGGCCGTCCAGTTCGACGGTCAGCTGGCCGGATTCGACCCGCACCCGGGAGCGTCCGGACGCGATCGAGCCCTTGAGGGAGGCGGAGCCGGCCTGCACCAGGACGTCCTCCGCTTCGGCGACCCCGCTCAGCTCGGCGCTTCCGGCGGTCAGCCGCACCTTGCCCAGGTAGGGCACGTCGGTGCAGGTCAAGCCGCCGGCAGTCACCTCGACGTCCACCAGGATGCTGGGGTTGATCCGGAGGAAGAGCTCCTTGCCGAGGCCGAGGGCGCGCAGCTCGTCCAGGCTGCGCGGCGGACGCAGGATGCTGAACCCGTCCAGGCTCGGGCCGATCTCGCCGTCGCTGGAGACTTCCAGCACCGAGCCGTTGCGGCGCAGCACGTGCGGCCCCTCGGCCGAGGCGGTGGCCACCGAGCGGTCGCCGACGATCCGGACGCGGCGTCCCACGGCGTGCACGGAGATCCGGTCGACCCCCTTGGAGCCGGCGGCGCGGCGATGGCTGGGCGGCACCTCGTCGTCTCCGCCCGCGGTGAACACCTCGCGGGCGTACGGCGAGTACTGGGGGCGTCCGGCGTCGTTGTCGTCGCCCAGCTCTTCGTTGCTGGGTTCCGGGGGCGTCGACTCGGCGACGGTTTCGGGGTCGCGCGGCTTGAGCGCGTCGATCCGGCGGGCCGCTTCAGCGGCGTCGATCCGGCCGGCGGCCAGATCCTCGAGGATGGGACCAAGGTCAGGCGTTGTCATGCCTCAACCGTACGCCCGCTTTCCACAATAGAAAACCCGCCTTACGAGATTCGTAAGCGAACCAGGGTCCAGTCAGGGATGGACGGGGTTGAGGTCGGTTCCTTTCCGTCCAGCGGATCGCGGGGCGAACCGCAAGAACCGTCCCGGAGTCGGTCACTCGGGCAGGGCGGCGCCGAACCGTCCTGGGTCGAGCCCGCGGACGAAGGCCACGCCGAAGGCCAGCACCGGGATCACCAGCAAGGCGCCCACGATGCCGGCCAGGGTGGCCCCGATGGCCAGACCGATCAGCACCGCCAGCGGATGCAGCGAGACCGCCCGTCCCAGCAGGATCGGCTGAAGGAAGTGGCCCTCGGTCTGCACCACGAGGATCGTGATGCCCAGCATGATCAGCGCGGTCACCCAGCCGTGGGTCACCAGCGCGAGCAGGACGGCGATGGCGCCCGAGATCACCGCGCCCACCACCGGGATGAAGGAGACGATGAAGGTGAGGGCGAACAGCGCCCACGCCATCGGGATCTGCAGGATCAGCGCGCCGACCAGCATGCCCAGCGCGTCCACGAAGGCCACCAGCACCTGGGCCCGCATGTAGGCGACCAGCGAGACCCAGCCGTTGCCGGAGGCCCGCGCGACGTTGCCCTGGTAGCGCTTGGGCACCAGGGTCAGGACGGACGACCACAGCTGCCGTCCCGAGGCGAGGAAGAAGAAGCTGGCGATGATCGCGATCGCCGCCCCGGCGAAGAAGTGCCCGAAGCCGACGCCGGCGTCCGCCAGCAGGCCGGCGATCGCCGCCCGGGATTCGTTGAGCCAGGTGGTGAGCTGAGCGAGGTAGCCGTCGATGTCGGAAGCCGAGATCTGCAGCGGCCCCTCGGCGAGCCAGGTGAGCAGGGACTCCAGCCCGACGATCGACTGCTCGATCAGCTGCGGCATCTCCCTGGCCACCTGGGCGCCGATCGCCCCGAGCACTCCGCCGATCACCAGCGCGAGGGCCAGCAGGGAGGCGATCGAGGCCAGCACCGGCGGCCACCCCCAGGCGCGCAGCCGGGAGTTGACCGGGTTGAGCAGGGCGGTGAACAGCACCGCCACCGCCAGCGGGATGGCGACCCCGGAGAAGTATCGCAACAGGTACCAGACGCCCAGCACCAGCCCGGCGACCACCAGCACCCGCCACGCCCACTCCGATGCCGTCACCAGCCCGCGCGGCACGGCGGGCGCTGGCTCTGCGCGACGGGCTGGCATTCTCACGGGGCCTCCTCGGGGTGCCGGACGATCCTGTGCCAACCGTAGTCGACGCCAGTAGGCTGCAGGCATGAACTCACCCCGTCCGCTGGCCGAACTGGTCGCGCCCGACTGGGCTGAGGCGCTCGCCCCGGTGGCCGACGTCGTCGCCGGCATGGGCGCCTTCCTGCGCGAGGAGCTGGCCGCCGGACGCAGCTACCTGCCGGCCGGCCCGAACGTGCTGCGGGCCTTCTCCCGTCCGATGGCGGAGGTCCGGGTGCTGCTGGTCGGGCAGGACCCGTACCCGACGCCCGGGCACGCGGTCGGCCTGTGCTTCTCGGTCGCGCCGGACGTCCGCCCGCTGCCGCGCAGTCTGGTGAACATCTACACGGAGCTGCAGGCCGACCTGGGGATCCCGCCCGCAGCCACCGGCGACCTCACGCCCTGGTTCGAGCAGGGCGTGCTGCTGCTCAACCGAGTGCTCACCGTCCGTCCGGGGCAGCCAGGATCGCACCGCGGCAAGGGGTGGGAGCAGGTCACCGCCTGCGCGATCGACGCTCTGGTCGCCCGCGGCGGCCCGCTGGTCGCGCTGCTGTGGGGCCGGGACGCGCAGAACCTGGGCCCGCGCCTGGGCGATGTCCCGCAGATCGCGTCGGCCCACCCGTCGCCGCTGTCGGCGCACGCCGGCTTCTTCGGCTCACGTCCGTTCAGCAAGGTCAACGCCGCCCTGGCGGCCCAGGGAGCCAAGGGGATCGACTGGCGGCTGGAATGACCCGCCGCCCGGCGGGGTTTCACTGACATGACTCAGGCCCTGCCCGGACGGGCGACTCCGATCCTCTCCGAACCCTGCTGGCACGAGGTGTTCGGCAACCGCGTCGGCGAGACGCCGCCCGGCTCTCAGGCCGCCTACTTCGCGATGGGCTGCTTCTGGGGCGCCGAGAAGCTGTTCTGGAACACCGCGGGGGTGACCTCGACGGCGGTCGGCTACGCGGGCGGGGTGACGCCCAACCCCACCTACCGCGAGGTGTGCTCCGGCGGGACGGGCCACGCCGAGGTGGTGATGGTGAGCTTCGATCCCGCGCAGGTGGGCTACCGCGACCTGCTGGCGGTCTTCTTCGAGAATCACGACCCCACCCAGGGGATGCGGCAGGGCAACGACCACGGCACCCAGTACCGCTCCGCGATCTACACCGCCGACGACTCCCAGGCCGCGCTGGCCCGGGAGGTCGCGGGCGCCTTCCAGCCCAGGCTCACCGCGGCGGGCTTCGGGCCGATCACCACCGAGATCGCGCCGGCCGGACCGTTCTACGCCGCGGAGGACTATCACCAGCAGTACCTGGTGAAGGTGCCAGGCGGCTACTGCCCGGTGCACGCCACCGGCGTGCGTTGTTCGGGCTGAGCCCGGATCCGGGCCTAGCGCGACTCAACTCGCGGCGGAGGCGACCTTCTCCAGCGCGGACTCCCAGCGTCGGGTGATCGCGCCCGCGTCGAAGTACCGCGGAATCTGCTCGTGACGGATCTCGACCGTCGTGTCGCCCTCGTCACCGGGCAGCAGATGGACGTCCACCAGCGTCTTGGGCGCCTCGTCGGCGGCGTGCCAGCTGAACCGGATCTGCTCCAACGGATGGTAGGAGCGGATCACACCGTACGTGCCGTCCGCCGCGCGCCAGCTGTCGCCCTTGTCGCCGAGCTCGCCGCCGGGGCCCAGCAGGGCTTCGGCGCCCTCACGGGTGACCAGGAATTTCCAGACATTCTTCGGGGATTGGGACACCGACCGGCTTACAGTCACGGTGGCGCCCACGGCGTTCTCGAGCGAGTCGCTCGCTGCCTGATCAGTCATGTCATACCTCGATCCGACTGGGGCCGGCCCTCCCTCGGGCCGACCGGTACCGCCACCCTACTCGCCCGCACCGGCCTTGGGGGAAGGGTCTGGAAGGTTCTTTCCGCAGCCTTTTCGGACGGCCCTCGCGACACGCCGTCCGACCGCCGAATTCGCTCGGCCTGGCGTGTCGCTACCGGGCGGCCAAGGCCTCGACCGGTAGAAAAGTGATGACCGGACCAAGTATGAGTTGGTCCGGTCCGTGCGTTCTCCAGAGCACCGCCTGCCAGGTTCCACCATCGGAGAACGCCAGGTTCTCGGCGAGTCCAGGCGACACGCCGAGGCAACGGAAAATCCCTCGAAGATCTTTCGCCAAACCCCTTGCATCGGCCCCCGGGGAGGGGTAGAAATATCACACGCCATCGAGACGGCCCACCCGCAAGGGGAAGCAGTCGAGGGGGCGGTCGGACAGCAATCGAGGTCCATTGCCAACGGGGAAACCTGGCGGCGTCCTGTCGGGACGGACAGGCGGATCAGGCGGGCTGACCGAGTTCAGGAGGCGTCCAGCCTGAACGACTCGAGGGCCGGACCAACTCATACTTGGTCCGGCC
The DNA here is from genome assembly GCA_964563205.1 of uncultured Propionibacteriaceae bacterium. Classification (GTDB taxonomy): domain Bacteria; phylum Actinomycetota; class Actinomycetes; order Propionibacteriales; family Propionibacteriaceae; genus Propionicimonas. Next base: position 19,655 of record CAZLWS010000023.1, read on the forward strand.
CTCACCTTTTTGCCCAGAGCCGGGTCCGCTCAGGCCGGTCAGCTACCACGCCCGATCGTCCGACACCGCGCGCGGGCTGCGCCGGTAGGGCGAGACCGTAGGGTCGCCCGGGATCCAGAACCGCCAGGGACGCTCGTGCGCCACCGAGACCCCCACCCGTGGGCCGTTCGCCACCACGGCCGGCGGTTCGCCGGGTTCGAGCCGGAGCCCGTCCTCGCCGATCCGGCGGCCGGAATCCGCCAGGGTCCAGCCGAGCGCCCGTCCGAGGTTTCCCGGCCCGCGCGCCAGCGCGACGTCGGGGACGCCCGGACGCCGGGCGCGGGCGCTCGCGAGGCCGTCCACCACCTCCCCGGCGCGCAACAGCACGGCCGAGCCGTGCCCGAGTTCGCCGCAGACGACGTTGCCGCAGATGTGCACGCCGTGCGACAGGTAGCAGTACAGGACCCCCGGCCCCGCGAACAGCGCGGCGGTGCGCGGACGCGGGCCGACGGCGGCGTGCGCCGCCAAGTCGCCGGCGCCTGCGTAGGCCTCCACCTCGGTGATCCGCAGGGTCACTTCGCCGGACCGCAGCAGGCAGCCGAGCAGCCGTGGCGCCACCGCCACGGCATCGGCGGTGAGATCGATCACGAGCCCAGTCTGCCGACCCTTTCGCCGCCGCGCTAACCTGCCTGGTATGCCCCCGTCACGGGTGTTCGTCACCGGCCTCGCGGTGCTCGCGGCCGTCGTGCTGACCGCCTGCCAGCCCGCCGCGCCGCCGACCCCTCCCACCCCCGCGCCGACGCCGACGCCCACCACCCCGACACCGAGCCCGACCCCCGGCGTCGACCTGACCGCCCCCGGCGCGGCGCAGGCCATGCTGGCCCGGCTGCTGACCGCGGCGGGGCCAGGGCAGCTGATCATGGTCGAGGTGACAGCCGCCTCGGCCGCGGTCAGCGTCCTGGCCGAAGACGAGGCGAAGCCGGTCACCTGGGCCTACCGCGACGGCGAGATCCAGCAGGCCGCGAGCGATCTGCAGTACGTGGACCAGGCCAGCTTCAATCTGGCTCACTTCGACCTCGCCGACCTCGGGAGGCTGTTCCGGGTCGCCGCCCGGCTCTCGGGCGAGACCGCCCACCAGACCCTGCAGATCGTCGAGTACTCCGGCGGCCGGGTGATGATGACGGTCACCACCAATCCCGAGTCGCGCACCGTCTTCTTCAATCCGGACGGCTCGCTGCTGCCCGAGCTCAACTACCAGACCGAGGCAGGGGTGGCGGCCGGGCTGGCTGACGTGCTGGCCGGACGGGTGGTCGTCCGCCAAGCCGGGGTCGACTCTGAGGCCGGGGCCTGGGCCAGCTACGCGGGGCCCGGCGACACGACCGTCCGCTGTCACCGTCCGCCCAAAGTTCCCGTCACCACCGTCGCCCGGGACGACCCGCCGCCGGGAGAGCCCTTCGCGGTCAACCTGATCGACGCCGAGGTGGTCTGGCAGGTCGTTCAGCGCACCAGGGCCGCCCACGACCTCGACCCCGACACCCCCTGGTCGGTCACCGTGGCGGCTGAGCCGGACGACGGCGAACCCCGGATGCGGTTCCAGATCGGCGGCCAGTCGCTGACCACCGACGCGGCCGGACGGGAGCTGCCGGCCTCCTGATCGTTCGACGATCCCTGAGGTCCGAAGCTGTGCCAGCCCGGCCCTGCAGGCGGCCTCAGCGCCGTCGAGGCTCACTGCTTGCCTGCCCTGTCGGGGAGTCCGCTTGGTTTCGACAGTCGGCTGGGTCATGATGAATCGATGCGGATCATCGGGGTCGAGGTTGCCGGCGGATCGCCGGTCTTCAGCCGGGTCCTGCCGCACGGCGTCGAGCCTCACCGGCTGGTGTGGGAGCGCGGCTTCCGGGTGATCCGTCCGCTGTCGATCAGCGGCCTGGCCCCCGACCTCGCGCTCACCGTCCAGGTCTCCCGGCACGGCCGGCGGATCCATCCCCGGGTCGCGCCCCGCACCCGCTCGATGGATCCCGGCCTGGAGCTGGGGGAGAACGTCACTCCGATCGTGCGGCAACGGCTGGCCGCCTACACGATCACGCTCTCCAGCCGCGGGATCCTTGCCACCCAGTTCTCCGACAAGACGGCCGTGCCCGGGCTGTGGGGGCTGCCGGGCGGCGGGATCGACCCGGGCGAGGCGGCCGCGCAGGCGGTGATCCGCGAGGTGGACGAGGAGACCGGGCAGAGCCTGGAGATCTCCCACCTGCTCGACCTGCAGACCGACCACTGGATCGGGCGCTCGCCGACCGGCCTGATCGAGGACTTCCACGCTGTCCGGATCATCTTCGCCGGACGCTGCCCCGAGCCCACCACCCCGGTGGTCCACGATGTCGGCGGGACGACCTCGGCCGCCGCCTGGATCCCGGTGGAGCGCTGGGCGTCCATCCGCTGGACGGCCAGCGCACGCGCCCTGCTGGAACGCCACGTGCGTCCGTTGGCGGACGCCTGGCTCGACGCCGGCTGACACCCGACACGCAAACAGCCCCACGCCCGAAGGCGCGGGGCTGTTCGTCCGAGACGGGTCTACCGCCGGAAGTAGGAGAGGATCCGCAGGATCTCCATGTAGAGCCAGACCAAGGTGACGGTGAGCCCGAAGGCGCCCCGCCAGGACTCGCTGGCCGGAGCCCGCAGCGCGATCCCCTTCTCGATGTAGTCGAAGTCGAGGATCAGGTTGAACACCGCCAGCCCGACGCCCACCGCGGAGGCGAGCAGGGCGATCCAGCTGACCTGGCCGGTGACCGAGATGATGCCCAGGTTGACGCCGAACAGCGACAGGACCAGGTTCACCAGCAGCACGCCGGCGTAGGCCATCGTGCCGATGATCACCATCTTGCGGAACTTGTCGGTCACCTTGATCCGGAAGGCCTTGTAGGCGCCCAGGGTGGCGCCGGCCGCGACGAAGGTGCCGAGCACGGCCGGGATCACGATGCCGGGGTAGAGCAGCTCGAACATGAGGCTCACCGCGCCGAGGAAGACGCCCTCGATGGCGGCGTAGGCCAGCACGAAGCCGGGGTTGACCTGGCGGCGGAAGCTGACCAGCAGCACCACGCCGAAGGAGACCAGGGCGCCGACGATGACGGCCGGCTGCAGCAGGGTGATGGGCAGCACGCCCTGCATGAAGCCCCACATGGTGAGGGCGGCCACCAGCACCACGGTGCCGATGGTGATCGCCGACTTCGTGATCACGTCGTCGATGGTCATCACCGAGGTCGCAGCGGGCGGGGTCTGGAACTGGGCGCCGTTGGGGTCGTAGCCGGGGTACGGCTGGCCGGGATACTGCTGCTGGCCCTGCGCGTACTGGGTCTGCTGCGACTGGCCCCAGTCGGTCTTGGCGAGCACCGGGTTGTTGCTCTGCATGTGGGTATGTCCTCCTTGGGTTGGCGGCGGTGAACCGTCGTCAGGCATCCATGGTAGGCGACGAACCTGAGCGCCGGCTTTCGTCCGGCCGGTCGCCCGCCATTTCCGCAACTACCTGGTTCAACCCGTGCGACGGTCGCGGCATTCCCGCCTGCCGACGCGAATGACGCTCCACTCGCGCGGCCGACTCTACAGCTGTGGAGATCATGTCCGCCGCGGCCGACCCGCCGGCGGTCAGCGGGGCAGGTGCTGCTCGCCCACCGCTTCCAGGGTCGCCCGCAGGGCGGTGCCGAGATCGTCGAACCGCAGCTGGGCGACCCGGACGAACAGGAAGTCGACGACCGCCAGCTGCGCCATCCGGCTGGCCAGCGCGCCGGCCCGCATCACCGCCTCGCGGGCGCTGGTGCGCAGCACCAACGCCGAGTCCAGCGCGACCGGCGACTCCGGGTCGTTGGTGACGGCCACGGTGAGCGCCCCCGTCCGGCCGGCGATCTGCTGGGCCCGCAGCACCTCGACGGTCCGGCCGCCGAAGGAGAACGCCACCGTGACCGTCCGCGGGCCGGCCAGCGCGGCGTGGACGAGCTGGACGTGGGTGTCATGGGAGGACAGGCACATCAACCCGATCCGCTGCAGCTTCTGGGCCAGGTCGGCGGCGGCCAGGCCGCTGGCGCCGACCCCGAAGGTGACGACGTGGTCGCCGGCTGCGATCGCCTGCGCCACCCGCTCAAGGACGTCGAGATCCAGGTCGCGGGCGGTGCGTTCGATCGAGCGAGCCTCGTGGAACGCCACCTTGGCGACGATGTCCGCCAGCGAGTCGGACGGATTCACCTCGCCCTCGGCGATGTTCGAGCGCTCCAGTTCGAGGGCCTGGCGGGAGAGCTCCTGAGCCAGTTCGATTCGCAGCGCGGGCAGTCCGCTGAAGCCCAATGTCTGAGTGAACCGGACGACGCTGGCCTGCGAGACCTCAGCCCGCCGGGCCAGCCCGGCGACCGTGGCCTCCAGCGCGCCGTCCGGGTCGTCCAGGATCGCCTGGGCCACGCGCACCTCGGCCGGACGCAGCCGCGGAAGGGCCGTCCGGATCGACTCGATGACGTCCATGTCCCCCTCACCCGGCCGGGCTGGCGATCAGTGCCAGACTGCGGTGAAAGCAGTGTGACATATTGCGATGTAGCATAGTTACAATTTCAGCATAGTTGCTGTAGCATCACTCCAGATGACGAAGACGCCGTCCTAAGGAGCCTCATGCCAGACCTCAGCACACTGACTGCCACCGAGTCGCGCAACCCTCGCACCGCCACTCTCGACGCGATGAGCGTCACCGAATTCCTCGAAGTGATGAATGCCGAGGATCACCGCGTGGCCGACGCGGTGGCCACCCAGATCCCGCAGATCGCCAAGGCCGTGGACTTCGCGGTCGCGGCCCTGCGTCGCGGCGGCCGCCTGATCTACACCGGCGCCGGCACCAGCGGCCGGCTCGGCGTGCTGGACGCCGCCGAGTGCCCGCCCACCTTCGGCACCGACCCCTCGATCGTCGTGGGGCTGCTGGCCGGCGGCCTCGGCGCCATGTTCAAGGCGGTCGAGGGCGCCGAGGACTCCGTGGAGCTGGGCGTCGCGGATCTCAAGGAGATCAACCTCAGCGCCGACGACGTGGTGGTCGGCATCGCCGCCTCCGGACGCACCCCGTACGTGATCGGCGGGCTCGACTACGCCCGCGAGATCGGCGCCGCCACGGTGTCGATCGCCTGCAATCCCGGCGCCGAGGTCGGGCGCCACGCCGACGTGTCGATCGAGGTCGACAACGGCCCGGAGGTGCTCACCGGCTCCACCCGGCTGAAGTCCGGCACCAGCCAGAAGCTGATCCTCAACATGATCTCGACCGCCACCATGGTCCGGCTCGGCAAGGTCTACGGGAACCTGATGGTCGACGTCCGTCCGACCAACGAGAAGCTGGTCTCGCGAGCGATCGGCATCGTCGCGGCCGCCACCGGCTGTGACGCCGAGACCGCCCGGCAGGCGCTCGCCGACGCCGACAACCACGCCAAGACCGCGATCGTCGCGATCCTGTGCGGCATTGATTCCGAGGCGGCCCGAGCCCGCCTGGCCGGTGCGGACGGCTTCGTCCGCGCCGCGATCGCGGACACCCAGACGTCCGGCAACTGAAACCAGAGAAGAGGAAAGGAACCAAGGTGGACTACAAGGAACTCAGCCGCCAGATCGTCGATCTGGTCGGGGGCAGCGGCAATGTCGATACCTTCACCAACTGCATGACCCGGCTCCGGCTGAACCTGGCCGACCCCGGCAAGGCCGACATCGACGCCATCAAGAACCTGGACGGCGTCCTGGGCGTCGTCCCCGGCGACCAGCTTCAGGTCGTGGTCGGCCCCGGCCACGCGCAGCGCCTGCGGGACGCCTTCGGCGAGGTCAGCGGCGGGGTCGCGCTCGCCGAGGTGGACGCCGCGGAGGATCTGCGGATCCTCGAGGCGGAGAACAAGGCCAAGGTGAAGGCCACGCACACCACCGGCGTGCATGCCACCTTCCGCCACATCGGCAGCATCTTCATCCCGATCATCCCCGGCTTCATCGCCTGCGGCCTGATCATCGCGATCGCCAACGTCTGGAAGATCATCGACCCGGAGGTCGTGAAGAACCCCTGGTTCCTGGCCTTCGCCGGCTTGGGCAGCATCGTCGTCGGCGCCCTCCACCTGCTGGTCGGCCACAACACCGCCAAGGAGTTCGGCGGCACCCCGGTGCTCGGCCTGATCGCCGGCGCCGTGTCCTACATGCCGGCCCTGGCCGGGATCCCCGCGAGCGTCGCTGCCGACGGCACCGAGATCGCCGCCCAGCCGCTGACGATTCCGCTGTTCGGCGATCTGAAGCCGGCCCTCGGCGGCATCATCGGCGTGATGATCACCGCCTGGGTGTTCACCGTGATCGAGAAGTGGGTGCGCAAGCGCGTGTCCGCCACCCTCGACCTCTTCGTCGTCCCGGTCGTGACCCTGATCGCGGGCGCGGCGTTGTGCATCCTGGTGATCATGCCGATCTCGGCGCTGCTGATGCAGGGCATCAACTGGCTGCTGATCGACTTCGCACTGGAACAGGGCGGCGTGATCGGCGGCTACCTGCTGGCATCGCTCTTCCTGCCGCTGGTGATGCTGGGCATCCATCAGGGCCTCACCCCGATCCACGCCCAGTTGATCGCCGACCACGGCTACACCCAGTTGCTGCCGGTGCTGGCGATGGCGGGCGCCGGTGAGGTCGGCATGGCGATCGCCATCTACATCAAGACCAAGAGCCAGCGGCTGAAGAACATCATCCGCGCCGCCCTGCCGATCGGCGTCATGGGCATCGGCGAACCGCTGATCTACGGCGTCTCGCTGCCGCTGTTCTACCCGCTGATCACCGCCTGTCTCGGCGGCGGCTTCGGCGGCGCCTTCGTGGCCTTCGGCATTCAGGCCACCGGCGGCTTCGGCGCCGGCGCTCTCGGTCTCTCGGGCATCCTGATGACCCCGATCATCACCAACGGCATGTGGCTGTGGTACGTCGGCGGCCTGCTGGTCTCGTACATCATGGGCTTCACCCTCACCTGGTTCTTCGGGTTCAAGGAGCACATGGTCGAGCGCCTCGGCTGACCCGAGCTGCGTTCGGGCAAGGTGGAACACCGGGGACCGTTCCTGGTGTTCCACCTTGTCAAGTCCAGAAACTCAAGGTGGACGGAAAGAACCGTCCCCGCCCTACAACGCGACGCAGGAGAATCGACGATGCTGTTCTCGCTCTACCCCACCGACAGCCCGCAGGTGCGCGAGGCGGTCATCGAACAGGTGCTCACCCAGCCCGAGAAGCTGCTGTTCACCTCGCTGCACATCCCGGAGGCGGACGGGCTGGCGCAGTACGGTGAGTACCTCGGCGAGCTGCACCGCGACCACGGGGTCACCTTCTGCGGGGACGTCTCCCCCGCCACCCTGGGCAAGCTCGGCATCACCCTGGACGAGATCGGCCGGCTGCGCGACCGGGGCATCGCCTGCCTGCGCATCGACTACGGCTTCAGCCCCGAGCAGATCCGCCGGATCGCGGCCGACTTCCCGATCGCGGTGAACGCCAGCACCGCCGACGCAGACTTGCTGGACGACCTGGCCGGCCTCGACGTGATCGGCTGGCACAACTACTACCCCCGCCCGGAGACCGGGCTCGAGGTCGACTTCTACCTCGCCCAGAACCAGCTCTTCAGTGACCGCGGACTGCCCGTCCACGCCTTCATCCCCGGCGAGATGACCTTCCGCGCCCCGCTGTTCGCCGGCCTGCCGATGCTCGAGCACCAGCGGCACCGCACGTCCTACCGCAACGTTGTCGAACTGCTGACCCTCAGCCCGCAGGTGAAGATCTTCTGCGCCGAGGGCACCCTGCTGCCCGAGCACCTGGCCTGGATCTCCCACTTCGAGCAGACCGGCGAGGTGACATTGCCGATGACCGGCCTGGACGAGTCGGTGGCGTTCATCACCGAGCGGCCCTGGCACCTGCGAGTGGAGGGCGCCGAGGCGTCGCTGCGCCTGGAGGACACCCGGCAGGCGCGCACCCCCTCCCGCATCCTCAACGCCGACCACCGGCTGCGCGGCAGCCTGCAGATGGACCTGGACGGCTACGGCCGCTACTGCGGCGAGTTGCACCTGATGCGGGTCGATCGTCCGCTCAACCACCTGCAAGCCCGGGTGGGCGAGATCGCCGCCCCCTACGCCGGCCTGATCGACCTGCTGCGCCCCGGCATGAACGTCCGCTTCAGCCGCGAGCACCCAACACCGCTTGCCACCGAACCGGGACGCCACCCAGAACCCGGTCGCGACGATCTCGCAGCCCTTGTCGAGGACCTGGAGGCCGAAGGCGGCCCTGTGAACAGCTCGAAGGTAGCCGCGTACGCCGACGAGATGCGGTGAACTGACAGAGCCACGTGTGAACGCCCGGTGATCCACACTAGACAATGTTCGAAAGTCGTCCCGAGCCCTGATCTTCCGCTCAACGAGCGATGACGTGCCTCTCCCCGATCTTCCTCTTCACTCCAGCAGGCTGCGGCGTTGACCGGTTGTGGCCACGGTTACTGGTTCCGCTTCACCTTT
>CAZLWS010000024.1:0-6109 GCA_964563205.1 uncultured Propionibacteriaceae bacterium
CCGCCGTCGCGCTGGCCACCGTCCGGCGCCGCGGCTGGGCGCAGTCGGTCGCCGAACGCGAGGCCGGCGTGGCCTCGGTGTCGGCCCCGGTCCGCTCCCCCAGCGGCAAGGTGATCGCAGCGGTCAGCGTCTCCGGCCCGATCGAGCGGCTCTCCCGCCAGCCCGGACGGCTGCACGCCCCGGCCGTGATCGCCGGCGCCGAGCGTCTCTCCGAAGTCCTGCGCCGCACCGGCGGCGAGGGCTAACCCCGGCGCAGCCGCTCCCGCAGCCGCATCAACTCCTTGCGCTGCGCGTCGGTGAGGCTGCCGATGCCCTGGTCGTTGATCTGATCCAGCAGCTCGTCCAGCCGCTCCCGGTCCGAGACCGTGCGACTGGCCTGCTTCATGGCGGACCGAGTGCTCCGCGGCGGCTTGGCGGTCTTCGGCCGGCGGGTGCGCGGCGCCCCGGGCAGCCACCGGTGCTGGCTGAGCAGCCCGGCCCGCCGGGCGGCGATCGCGATCAGGGCCAGCGCCAGCAGCAGGGTGAGCAGCCCGCTCAGATCCCGTGCCGCCAGCGCCTGCAGCACCTGCAGGCCGACCAGCACCAGCCCGAGGATCCAGGCCGGGATGTTGAAGAAGAAGCGGCGGTCGGGGTATTCGGCGATCCACACCAGCAGCAGCGCGAACTGGATGACGTCGATGCCGGCGAGCACGTAGCCCTCGCCCACCAGCAGGCTCACCGCGGTCGCCGAGACGGTCAGGCCCGCCCAGATCCCCACCAGCAGCCAGGCCATCCGGTTGCGTCCGACGGCCTGCTCGAGGTCGGTGCCGAAATACCAGAAGAAGAACAGCGTGATGATGCCCCACAGGCCCAGGTAGTTGGCCAGCGGCCAGGTCGCCAGCCGCCACACCGCGCCGCCGGCGACCGCGCCGGGCTGGTAGGCGAGCAGGTCGGGCAGCAGCGGGTAGACCACGTACGCCACCCAGGAGGCCGCGACGGCCAGCACCACGGCCATCACCGTGCCGACCTCCAGCCGGCCGATCCGGAACCACGGCTCGCCGGTGTGGTTGCGCGAGGCGAAGAAACCGCTCATGCGACAAGCCTGCCACGCGCGTCCACCCAGCCGGCGAGGTGGACGGCGACCAGCCGGCCGAGCGCCTCGATCCACTCCGGCGAGTCGTTCAGGCAGGGCACGCGGACGAACCGCTGGCCGCCCGCGGCGTGGAATTCCTCGCGGTTGAGGATGCCGATCTCCTCCTCGGTCTCCAGGCAGTCCGCGATGAAGCCGGGGCAGAACACGTCCAGCCGGCTGACGCCGGCGGCGCCCAGTTCGGCGACCCGCTCGATGGTCGCCGGGGTGAGCCACTCGCCGCGGCCGAACTTCGACTGGTAGGCCATCGGGCATTCCCGCTCAGTCAGCCCGAGTCGCTCGCGGAGCAGCCGGGTGGTGGCCTCGCACTCGCGCGGGTAGGGGTCGCCGGCCTCGACCATGGAGACCGGGATGCCGTGATAGCTGAGCAGCAGCTTGTCGCCGCCGGCGAAGTCGGGCCGGCCCTCGGTCGCCCAGGTGCGCTCGATCACCGCCGCCATCGCCTCGATGTAGCCGGGGTCGTCGTGGAAGTCGCGGACGGTGCGGTACTCCAGCTGGTCCTGCCGGCCCTGGATGTGCTGGGCCAGGGCGTCCATGACGGTGGCGACGGTGGTGGTGGAGAACTGCGGGTAGAGCGGCACCACGAGCACCCGCCGCACCCCGTCCGCCTGCAGCCCGTCCAGCACCTCGGAGAGCGCGGGGCTGCCGTAGCGCATCGCGATCTCGACCCGGGCCGTCCCGTCCAGCCGGTCGGCGAGCGCCGTGCCCTGGGCTCGGGAGTGGACCATGAGGGGTGAGCCCTCGGGCAGCCACACCGAGGCGTACTTCTCGGCCGAGGCGCGGGCGTGCACCTGGAGGACCTTGAGCTCCAGCACCGGGCGCCACAGCCACGGGTTGAGCGGGATGATCCGCCGGTCGGTCAGGAACTCGCGCAGGTAGCGCTGGACGTCGGAAAGCTCCGGCGAGTCGGGCGTTCCGAGGTTGACCAGCACCACCGCCACATCCGAACCCGAACCGTTCGACACCGCCACCATCCCTTCGCCGGAGGTTGGAGTCTATCCCGGGTCAGCGGACAAGGTGCGACGCGCCGGCCGGATCAGCCGGATCAGGAGGTCGGGATGCCGATCGCCTGGATCTCGAACTTCCCGTTGGCGTAGTAGACGACCGACACGCTGCCGTTGGCCACGTCGGCGTTCGGGTCGAAGCGCTCCGGATCCATCAGCTGCAGCATGGCTGCGATGGGGCCGCCATGGCTGACCACCAGCGTGTTGCCCTCCTCGGCGCCGGCCGCGACCTCGATCAGCGCGGCGGCCGCCTGCATCCGGACGGAGTAGGTCGCCCAGTTCTCGGCCTGACCGGTCGGGTCGGCCGCGGCGATGCCGTCGGTGCGCTGCTCGGCGGTGGTCTTGCTGTACCAGTCGCTGGCGTCGGAGTTGCTCCAGAAGTTGCCGGGATCGGTGGTCTTCGCGGGGTCGAAGGGGAAGCCCATCGCCTGGATCACCGTGGCGAAGAAGTCCGCGTCGAGCATGCCGTCGAAGCCGCCGTAGTTCTGCTCGCGGAGTTCCTCGAACGCCTGGGCCGCAACCGGCTGGACGTTCGCGGCCAGGATCGTGTCGGTGGTCTGCACGGCCCGGGGCAGGTCGCTGGTGAGCACGCTGGAGAACCGGACCTCCTTCAGCGCATCGGCGACCGCCGCCGCCTGCGCCTGGCCCGCCGCGTTCAGCGGCGTCTGGGTCCAGCCCTGCACCAGGTTCTGGTCGTTGGCGTCGGTGCGGCCGTGCCGCACCAGGAAGATGACCGAGGTGCCCGCCGGGGCGTAGCCGGACGCCCCGCCGCCCTTCAGGATCTCGGACGGGAACCCTGACGGCGCCGGCGACGCCGGCGTCGCCGCTTGGGCGCAGCCTGCCAGGAGCGCCAGGGCGGCGCCAGCCGCCGCCGCTGCGAGCCTCCGCCTGCTGATGCCTGTCATGGTGTGCTCCTCCCCCGCGGGCTCCCGGAGTCCGCCCGTCCCTGCCCGGTACGAGCGGCAACGCTACTCGCGCCGGGTGCATCTCCCAAGCGCGGACGGCTGCTCCTCCAAGCGCAGGCCCTCAACCGCCGGGGTTCTCCTGGCGCCAGGCCTGGGCGGCCTGCTGCACCTCGGGGGTGACGTCCTCGGGCTGCTTGGGGAACTGCTCCCCCAGCCGCCACGGGAAGACCAGGTGGATCCACTGGTAGACGCGGTTGAAGTAGCTGAGGAAGGCGCCGGTGAGCGCGACGTACTCCTCGCGGTCGCAGTCGGCCACCAGTTCGAGGTATCGCCGGCCGAGCCGGTGGGTGGAGGCCAGGCCGAGGTCGCCGAGGAACTCGAACTGGTCGAACGGCTCGTTGAGGATGCCGACGGTGGCGCGGCGCAGCTCGTACAGCCCGAACTCCGGGTCGTTGCTGAGTTTGAGGATCCGGAACACGACATGCGGCCCCAGCAGCATGAGGAAGGCCTCCAGGTGCACCAGCACCGAGAAGTACTGGCCCTCGCTGCCGGCGCCGGTCATGGTCACGTTGTTGCGGATCAGGGTGACCTCGTACGGCTCCTCCGACCAGATCCGGTCGGTCTCGGCCTCCAGTTCGGCCAGGTATTCGACGACCTCGGTCCTCATTGCGCCCTCCTCAGGGTCACCGGGGTGAGCAGCCCGCCCTGGACGATCGTGCGTTGCCAGACCCGCTGCCCGATCTGGGTGAGCGTCGGCAGGTCTTCCTCCCGCACCCTGCCGACCTCGTTGACGAAGGCGCTCTCGGAGATCTGCCCGTAGGTCAGGGCCACGATCTGCATCGGGCCGTAGAGGTAGACGCTGCCGATCGTCCGTCGCCGGGGCACGGTGGGGCCGAGGTGCACGATCCGGGTGGGGATCCAGATCCCGCCCCCGGAGACCACCGTGTGCCCCAGTGAGCTCTCCAGCGGGAGCGCGGACCACAGCGCCTCGGCGGAGGCCGGGTTCTCCTGGTCGAGCAGGTCGAAGGTGACCGAGGCGTCCTGGGTCGCCAGGATGACGCTTCTCATCGCGTCCCCCACCGGCCGGCGACCTCGTCGATCGCCCGGGTCAGCGCCTGGACGTCCTCCGGCGTCTGCTTCGGGAACACCGCGCCCAGGTTCCAGGGGAAGATGCCGTGCACCCACCGGAACACCCGGTTGAAGTAGGTGACGAAGGCGGTGGTCAGCCGGACGTAGTCGGCGCGCTCGGTGACCGCCTTGACTTCGTCGAGGTACCGCTCGCCCAGCGCGTGGGTGCTCGGCAGCCCCAGGTCGCCGAGGAACTCGAAGTGGTCGAAGGGACGCTGGAAGAGGGTGACCGTGGTCTCCCTGAGGGCGTAGAGGTCGATCTTCTCGTCCTCGGCGAGCAGCAGCAGCCGGAACATCACGTGCGGCCCCAGCAGCATCAGGAACGCCTCCAGGTGCACCAGCACGGCGAAGTACTGGCCGTTGCTCCCGCCGCCGCCCACCGTGACGCCGTTCTTGATCAGCAGGATCTCGGCCGGCTCGTCCAGCCAGATCCGGTCGGTTTCGGCCTCGAGTTCGGCGATGAGCGATTCGGCACTGGCGCTGGCCATCAGGCTGCCTTCCGTTCGGAGTCGATGTCGACCCGCACCGTCCGGCGCTGCGGGTCGATGATGGTCTGGTCCCAGACGTGCTTCCCGATCCGGGCGAGGGTCTCCAGGTCGCCGGGACGGACCCGGGCGAACTCGTTGACGTGGGCGCTCTCCGAGATCGCTCCGTAGGTGATGCAGATGCTCTGCATCGGCGGGTAGAAGTAGACGCTGCCCGGCTGCCGCGGCACCGACGCCCGGGGGCCGACGTAGGTTCCCCGGGTCGGGATCCACAGCCCGCCGCCGGAGACCACCACGTGCCCGACGATGCTCCGCAGCGGCATCAGGCTCGCGACCAGGTCGCAGGTGCGGGGGTTCTGGTCCGGCAGCAGGTCGAGGCAGACCTCCAGGCCGACTTCGGGCAGGCGCAGGCGCAGGCTGTCCGGCTGGTCTGTCATGGGCGGGTTCCTTTCGTGGTGGGATCAGGTGGCCTGGCTGCTGGCGCCGCTGAGCCGGTCCAGGCCGAACAGCCGGGAGGCGAGGGCGACCAGGACGATGGTGACCAGCAGGATCAGGGTCGCGTACACGCTGGCCACCGGATCCGCGGTCTCCCGCAGCCGGGCGACCATCACTCCGGGGAAGGTCTCGAACCGGACGCTGCCGATGAACAGGATGATCACGGACTCGTCGAAGGTGTGGACGAAGGAGTAGATGGCCGCGGTGAAGACGCCCTGGGCGGAGAGCGGGACGGTCACGCCCAGGATGGCGCGGGCCTGCGAGGCGCCGTAGATCCGGGCGGCCAGTTCGGCGTCCACGCCCTGGCTGACCAGGACGCCGGCGATCATCCGGGTGGTGTAGGGCAGCGAGATCACGGTGTAGGCGATCAGCAGCCCCAGCGGTGAGCCGAGGATGCCGAGCCGGCTGAAGATCATCAGGAAGGCCAGGCCCAGCACCGCGCTGGCCACGAACAGCGGTCCGAGCGCGATCACGCTGACCAGCCGGGAGCCCCGGGGATTCCGGGCGATCACCAGCGCGCCGATGTAGCCCAGGATGGTGGAGATCACCGTGGTGAGGGCCGCGATCATCGCGCTGTTGCCGAGCGCCTTGAGGAAGGACTCCTGGGCCAGGGCGGTCTGGTACCACCGCAGGCTGAGCCCCTGCGGCGGGAATTGCGCCAGCGGTCCGCTGGTGAAGCTGCTGGCCACCACCACGACCAGCGGCGCGACCAGGAAGAGCAGGGACAGGTAGGCGGGAATCCGGCTCAGCACGGTGCGGAACCGCTCGGCGGGGTTCATCGTGACCTCCGGCGGCTCCGGCGCTGCACCAGCGCGAGCGAGACGACGGTGAACGCGATGCTCACCACCAGCAGGGTGATCGACAGCGCGGAGGCGAACGGCCAGTTCGACCCGGTGCCGCCGGAGGCCGAGGCGTTGTAGATCTGGGAGGCGGTCATCTGGACCATGCCGCGGCCGAGCAGCA
>CAZLWS010000024.1:6209-11588 GCA_964563205.1 uncultured Propionibacteriaceae bacterium
GAGGCGTTGTAGATCTGGGAGGCGGTCATCTGGACCATGCCGCGGCCGAGCAGCAGCGGCGCCAGGAAGGCCGAGAGGTTGAGCGGGATCGCGAAGATCAGCGCGGTCGCCATGCCGGGTGAGGTCATCGGCAGGATGACGGTGAAGAACCGGCGGATCGGGCCGGCGCCGAAGCAGGCGGCGGCCTCCTCGACGGAGGCGGGCACCTGGTCGATGGAGGCGACCAGCGAGAGGGTGGAGTAGGGCAGCGAGGCGTAAACCAGCCCGATCATCACCCCGGCCTTGGTGCCGAGCAGGGTGCCGGGGCCGCCGAGGAACTGGACCCAGCCGGAGACCGGGCTGGACTCGGCCAGCAGGATCTGCCAGGCGTACAGCTTCACGATGAAGGCGGTCAGCAGGACGGTGACCAGGGTTCCGATGTACAGATCCCGCGCCCGGCCGCGGCTGCGAGCCACCCGCAGCGCCAGCGGGTAGCCGACGACCACCGAAAGCGCCGAGCCGACCCCTGCCATCCAGATCGTGTCCCACAGCACCGAGGCGTACAAGGGCTCGGTGAACACCTTGAGGTAGTTGGCCCAGGTGAAGCGGGCCTCGTACAGCTGGACCAGGCTCGGCGTGAACACGCTCACCGTGGCGATCCAGGCCAGGGCGACCCAGAACAGCAGGAAGAACGGGCTGCTGGTGAGCAGCCAGAGCCGGCTGACCGCCGCGGGCTCCCGCTGGGCCCGCGCCGCAGTCGATCGCGCCACCGCGGGGTTGGCCGCGACGCTTTCGGGCGGCGCGATCACGGGGCTCATTTCTCCCCCGTGAAGACCATGGTGTGCTCTGGTCGCCAGCACACCGAGACCTGGTCGCCCTCCGCCCACTCCGCTGCGAGGGCGGACGAGGGCACCCGGGCCGAGACCACCTGGTCGCTGTCGGCGAGGGCGACCACGACCGTGGTCATCGCGCCGCCGTACTCGGTGTGCCGGACCTTGCCGGGCAGCGCGTTGACGTCGCCGGGCGGCGGGCCGCCCACCACGGCCAGGTGTTCCGGACGGACGCCGATCCGCGCCGGCCCGGCGGCGCCGGCCGGTGCGGGGGCGCCGATGCCAGTGCCGGCCACGACCACGCCCGAACCCGACCACTCCCCCCGGAGCTCGTTGACATCGCCGAGCATCCGGGCGGTGTAGCGGGAGCCCGGCTGGGTGTAGAGCTCCTGCGGGGTGCCGAGGCTGAGCACCTGTCCGTCCGACATCACAGCGATGCGGTCCGACATGGACAGCGCCTCGGAGCGGTCGTGAGTGACGTACAGGATGGTCACTCCCAGCTGCTGTTGCAGCTCCCGCAGCTCGATGCACATCTCCTGACGCAGGCTGGTGTCGAGGTTGGAGAGCGGCTCGTCCAGCAGCATCGCCCCCGACTCGACCGCCACGGCCCGGGCCAGCCCGACCCGCTGCTGCTGCCCGCCGCTGAGCTCGGCCGGATGCCGGTCGCCGTAGCCGGCCAGGCCCACCCGGGCCAGCGCCGCCTCCGTCCGCTGCTGCTGCTCGTGGCGCGGCAGCCCACGCCGCCGCAGCCCGTAGCCGACGTTCTCCCGGACCGAAAGATGGGGCATCAGGGCGTAGTTCTGGAACACCATCGCGATTCCCCGCCTGTGCACGGGCGTCCGGGTGACGTCGCGGTCGCCCAGCCAGATCCGGCCGGCCGAGGGGCCCAGCAGCCCCGCGACCAGCCGGAGGGTGGTGGTCTTGCCGCAGCCGCTGGGGCCGAGGAGGGTGAAGAACTCCCCGGCCCCGACGGCCAGCGACAGCGACTCCAGGACGGTGACCGCTCCGTAGGACACCGACACGGATTCAAGCCTGATGCTCTCGCCCCGCACCCGTGAGTCAGTCATCTCCGCCTCCTGGTCTGTGCGGCCGGATCAGCTGGCGATCGCGGCGTTGAACTTCTCGGTCAGTTCCGTGGTCAACGGAACGATCTGCGCCCACGGGATCTGCACCAGGGCGTTCACCTCGTCCTCACCGTAGGTGATCTGGGCTGCCAGGTCGTCGGGGATCACGGTGGCCGAGTTGGACGGGCCGTAGCCGCCGTTCTGCGCCCACTGCGCCTGCGCTTCGGGGTCGAGCAGGTAGTTCATGAAGACCTCGGCCCAGTACTTGTTCGGCGTCTTGGTCAGGGCGACCATGGTGGCGACCGGGATGGAGCCCTCCTTCGGCGCGGCGTAGGCGAGCTTCGAGCCGTTCGCGTTCGCGGCGAGCACCTGGCTGTCCTGCCAGACGCCCACGGCGACCTCTCCCCCGGTCATCGCGGTGGTGATGTCGCCGGAGCTGCTGGCGGCCGCGTACAGGTTCGGCTTGAGGTCGGTGGCGACCCGCGCCAGCACCTCGTCGTAGTCGTCGATCGAGTCGGGCCAGGCGCCGTTGAGGGTGTAGGCCATCAGCGACAGCCAGCTCACCGTGTTCTGGGCGTCCGGCGCCCGGACGATGATCTGCTTGGGGAGATCGAGGTCGAACAGGTCGAACCAGCTGGTGGGCGCCGTGGCGAGCTTGGCAGTGTCGTAGACCAGCCCCTGGGAGGCGTAGTTGATCACGACGGCGGAATCCGACTTCCGAGCGACGTCGAACAGGTCGGCGGCGTTGGTGACGACGGCCGGGTCGAAGGGCTGCAGCAGCCCGGCGTCCTCGGCCAGCATCCGCTGCGGGTCGCCGGCGATGAACAGGTCGATCTCCGGGTTGTCGCCCTGGGCCTGCAGGGTGGCCAGCGGCGGGGCGGAGGTCACCAGGTTGATCCTGATGCCGGTGTCCGCCTCGAACGGCTTGACGACGAACTCTTCAAGGTTCTCCTGGAAGACCCCGGAGAAAGTGTTGATGGTGAGCGCCTCCGGCTTGGCCGGCTCGGACGCGGTGGTCGAGGGGCTGGACGTGGCGGCGGGGCTGGTGGTGGCGGGGGCGCCAGAGCAGGCCGAGATGGTCAGGGTGAGGGCTGCGACAGCAGCTCCCACGGTTGCGAGGCGGTGCGTCCCGAGGTTCATGCGAAGCTCCTTGGTCTATCGGTACAGGATTCGAACCCGTCGTACTGAGTCTGTTTGTCGTGTTGTTTCAGGCGTATGACGATCACCGTTGATTCTGCAGACGCCAGTCTTGTTGCATCTTGTGCAGCAGTTGCCGGCGGTGCCCGGGTGGCGGCGGAAGGAATCACGGCGGGTCACCCCCCGCCGCGGAATCGCGCGGCACACCCGGCCACGGCTGGGCGGAGAGGCCCTCCACGCCGACTCGGCCGAGCACCCGCCGGGCGATCTCGTCGATCACCTCGGCCAGGGTCGACTGCCGGCGATAGAAGGCGGGCACCGGGAAGGCGATCACCGCGCCGAGGTCGCAGACCGTCTTCATCGAGGCCAGGTGCCCGGCGTGCACCGGGCTCTCCCGCACCAGCAGCAGCAGCGGCCGGCCCTCCTTGAGGCAGACGTCCGCCGCCCGGCTGACCAGGTTGTCGGTGATCCCGCAGGCCAGGCTGGAGAGGGTGCGGATCGAGCACGGCGTCACCACCATGCCCGCCACGGGCACCGAACCGGAGGCGATCGAGGCCCCGACGTGGGTGTTTTTGTGGACGACGTCCGCCAGCTGCTCTACCTGCTGCAGCGAGAGCTCGGTCTCCTGCGCGAGGGTGAGCGCGCCGGCCGCGGTCACGACCAGGTGGACCTGGTAGCCGCCGTGCTCCCGCAGCAGCTCCAGGACGCGGACGCCGATCGCCGCGCCGCTGGCGCCGCTGATCGCGACGGTGAAGATCGGGCGTCCGTCGGCCATCGTCAGAGCCTCTCGTCCAGCAGCAGCAGGCCCTCGGCGAGGGCGTGGACGCCCGCCACGACGTCGGCCAGGTCGGTCCACTCCTCGGGGGTGTGGCTGCGGCCGTCGAGCGAGGGGGTGAAGATCATGCCGGCCGGGGCCAGCCGGGCCAGCTGGACGGCGTCGTGGCCGGCGCCGCTGTAGAGCCGGCGGGCCTCGTGGCCCAGCCGCGAGATCCCCTCGGCGAGCAGGTCTTGGATGAACGGGTCCATCGCGGTCGGCGGCTCCGGCGGCAGCCAGTCGACGCGGGCGGCCACGCCGCGGGGCGCCGCCTCCTGCGCCACGGCGGCCTCGAGCTGCTCCCGGGCGTGGGCGAACCACTCGGCGTCCGGGCTGCGGAACTCGGCGGTCACCAGCGCGTGCTCGGTGACGACGTTGGGCGCCTCCGGGGTGAGCCGGATCTCGCCGACCGTCCCCACCGACCCGGCGCCGGCCGCGGCGATGCGCTCGATCGCCAGCACGGTCCCGGCGGCGGTGCAGGAGGCGTCTCGGCGCAGTCCCATCGGCATCGTGCCGCCGTGGTCGCGCCGCCCGGTGAACACCGCCCTCAGCCGGGCGATCCCGGCGATGGCGGTGACCACCCCGAGGGTGGCGCCCTCGCGTTCCAGCACCGGCCCCTGTTCGATGTGGAGTTCCAGGGAGGCGGCGATCTCGCCCGGCCGCCAGGCGCAGGAGGCGATCGCCGAGGGGTCGCGTCCGTCGGCGATCAGCGTCTCGGCCAGCGTCCGCCCGTCGTCGTCGGTGAGCGCCAGGTGGTCGGGGGTCAGGTTCGCCGCCAGGGCGCGGGAGCCGAGGCAGCTGAGCCCGAACCGGTTGGGCTCCTCGTTGTAGTAGTCGACAACGCGCAGCGGATGGCTCAGCCGCCGGCCGGATTCGCGCAGCAGCCGGACGGCCTCGATGGCGCCCAGCACCCCGATCACGCCGTCGAACCGCCCGCCGCCGGGCACGGTGTCGGTGTGCGAGCCGACCACCAGCGCCGGCAGGCCCGGGACCGTCCCCGCCAGCTCGCCGATGACATTGCCGATCGCGTCGATCCGGACGTCGAGCCCGGCCGCCCGCATCCGGGCTGCCACCCAGTGGCGGCTCTCCCGTTCGGGTTCGCTGAAGGTCTGCCGGGTCCAGCCCGGCTCGCTGTCGTCGCGGAGCCGGGAGAGCTCCGACCAGTCCTGTTCCAGCCGTTGCGGCTCGGGGGCGCGCAGTTCCCTGGTCATGGGCGTTCCTCCAGCAGCGGCGCGACGCCGATGGCGGGCGCGAACGGCGCCCGCTCGGCGAGCGGCGCGAAGCGGTGGGCGGTGGCGCGCAGCACCTCGGCCGGCGGCAGGGCGCGCTCCCATCCGGTGAGCCGGCGGCCCGGCTTGACGGTGGCGTCCATCCCGATCTTGGTCACCACGCCGCCGGACTGCATGGGCTCGTTGCGATCGGTGACGACGTCGGGCGCCACCAGCACGTCCTCGTCCCAGCGCATCCGGGAGATCCGGGCCCACTCCACGTGCTCGTAGTCCCACACGTCCACGTCCGGGTCGACCAGGGTGACCTGCTTGACCATGCTCACCGC
>CAZLWS010000024.1:11688-27964 GCA_964563205.1 uncultured Propionibacteriaceae bacterium
GCCTGCACCTCGCACCCGATCGCGGCGGCGATCCGCTGCCGCGAGTTCAGCAGGTTCCCGAAGACCGGGAATCGGCCCGCGGACGGGGTCGCCACCCGGATCAGCGGACCATCGTCCCAGAGCGCGAGGGCGGCGGCCAGTTCGTAGTCCAGTCCCACCGCGCCCGGCAGGTCGATCACCTCGCCGCGCTCGGCGAGGGCCTCGATGTAGCTGCGGCAGGACTGGTCCATCAGGCGGCCCTCCCCGGGATGAACTCCCCCGGCCGGGTTCCTTCGACGATCCCGCCGCTGCGGTACACGGCCTGTCCGCGCACCACGGTCTCCTCGATCGCGCCGGGCAGCGACCGTCCCTCGTACGGCGTCCAGCCGGCCCGGGAGAGCTGGGTCGCCGCGGTGATCAGGGAGCGTCCGGCCGGATCGAAGACCAGGTAGTCGGCGTCGAGGCCGACGGCCAGCCGGCCCTTGCGGTGGCCGAGGTTGAAGCGGTTCGCGGGGTTCTCGCTGAGCACCTGCGCCACCCGGAGCAGGCTGAGCCGGCCGCCCAGCCATCCTTCGGCCAGGATCAGTGGCGCGAGGGTCTGGACGCCGGGAGCGCCCGAGGCGTTGTTGAAGATGACCGGGTGCTGCTTGCGGTGGATCGGCCAGGGCGCGTGGTCGCTGGTGACCATGTCGTAGCCGCCGTCGGCGAGCCTGTCCCAGTTCCCGGCAACCTGGCCGGCCGACCGCAGCGGGGGGTTGATCTTGCCCCGGGCGCCGAGCACGGCCATGTCGGCGTCGTCGAGCACCAGGTAGTGCGGGCAGGTCTCGGCGGTCACGTCCGCTCCGGCGGCCTTCGCCGCGTCCAGGATGCGCACGGTCTCGGGGGTGCTGGCGTGGAAGACGTGGAAGCGGGCGCCGGTGGCCAGGGCGAGTTCGACCGCCGCCGCGACCGCGACCGTCTCCGATTCGGTGGGGCGGGTCAGGCAGTGGTCGAGCGGCGCCGTCCGTCCGGCCGCCCGGGCCTCGGCGACCAGCCGGCCGATGATCTCCCCGTCCTCGGCGTGGACGCCCACCGTCACGCCGGCGCGGCGCCCGGCGGCCAGGATCTGGCGGAGGTCGCCGGCGTCGACCCGGGGAAAGCGCCGCGGGTCCGTCTCGAACATGGACACCTTGAACCCGCAGGCGCCGGCCTCGACCATCGCCTCCAGCGCGGCGCCCCCGGTGCCCGGCCGGAGGGTTCCGTGGAGGGCGACGTCCACCACCGCCTCCGCCGGGATGCGGGCGATCTTGGCCGCCAGGCGGTCGGGGTCGTCGATCGGTTCGGGCTCGTCGTAGGGCATGTCGACGATGGTGGTGACGCCGCCCGCGGCCGCCGCCCGGGTGGCCGCGGCGAAGGTCTCGCCCGGGTCGCTGAACGAATGGACGTGGGCGTCCACCACCCCCGGCAGGATCAGCCGGCCGCGGCGGTCGTCCACCGGCACGTCGTCGCTGACCGCCGTAGCAGCGGCCGCATCGAGCACGGCGGCGATCCGGCCGTCCTCGATCAGCAGGCCGCCGTCGGCCAGCACCGCCTCCGGGATGACCAGGTCGCCGCGCACCAGGCTGCGGGTCACCGGAGCGCTCCGATCGTCTCCTCGACAGCCGCCGGCACCGCCCCGCTCGCCACCAGCTCCTGCGCGGCGTACATCCATTCCGACTGGTAGACGTCCTCGTAGGTCCGGGGGATCACCTGCCGGATCCGCCGGTAGGCGGCCGCGGCGCCCTCGCCGAGCCGGAACCCGGTCAGGTGGTCGCCGGAAAGGTCGATCCCCTGGGTGGCCAGGATGAACTCGACCCCGAGGATGGCCTCGACGTTGGCGATCACCTGGCGGGCCTTGCGGGCCGCGTAGGTGGACATGCTGACGTGGTCCTCCTGGTTGGCCTTGCCCGGGATCGAGTCGATCACGCTCGGCATCGACAGCAGCTTGTTCTCGCTGGCGATCGCCGACGCGCTGCAATGAACGATCGAGAAGCCGGTGTTCAGCCCCAGCTGCCCGCCGACCAGGTTCAGCGGCAGCCCGTAGCTCAGGTTGGGATCGGTCAGCCGGAAGGAGCGTCGTTCGCTGATCGCGCCCAGCTCGCTGGCGGCGATCGAGATCAGGTCGGCGGCGTAGGCGATCGGCTCGCCGTGGAAGTTGCCGCCCGAGATGACGTCGTATCCCCCCTGGCCGTCGGGGAAGATCAGCGGGTTGTCGGTGGCGGCGTTCGCCTCCCTGGTGAGCAATTCCCGGGCGAACCGGAGCGCGTCCCGGGCCGCGCCGTGCACCTGCGGCGCGCACCGCAGCGAGTAGGCGTCCTGCACCCGCGGCTTGTACTCGCCGCCGGGACGGTTCTCGTCCGGCAGTTGCACCCGGCGGGCATCCTCGGTGGTGCGGGTCGAGCCCTCGATCAGCCGGCGGGTGTTCTCGGCGGACTCCCGCTGGCTCTCGGCATTGCGGGCGGCCTGGATCCGGTCGTCGTAGGCCGCCCGCTCGCCGCGCACCGCCTCCAGGGTCAGGCTGTGGGCGATGTCGGCGGTCTTCGCCAGCCGGTCCGCGGCGTGCAGCGAGAGCACCGCGCTGGCCAGCGACACGGTGGATCCGTTGATCATCGCCAGCACGTCCTTGGGGGCCAGCCCGAACTCGGGCTCGAGCCCGGCCGCCCGCAGTGCCTCGCGGGCCGGCAGCCGGGCGCCGTCGAACCAGGCCTCGGCCTTCTCGTGCCCGATCATCGCGCTGACCAGGTGCGCCAGCGGGGCCAGGTCGCCCGAGGCTCCGACCGAGCCCTGCCAGGGGATCACCGGGTGCACGCCCCGGTTGAGCATGGCCAGCAGGCGGTCGAGGCACTCGATGCGGATGCCGGACATGCCCTTGGCGAGGGCGTTGACCCGCAGCAGCAGGAGGGCGCGCACCTCGTGCTCCCGCAGCGGCTCGCCGATCCCGGCCGAGTGCGCGCTGACGATCAGCCGCTGGAACCGGTCGAGATCCTCGACCGGCACCCGGACGTCCATCAGCCGCCCCAGCCCGGTGTTGATGCCGTACATCGGCGGCGCGTCCGGGGTGAGCCAGTGCTCCTCGACGTAGCGGCGGACCGAGATCGTCAACTCCCTCGCCTCGTCGCTCAACAGCACACCCGGCTCCCCCGGGGCCCCGTAGGCGACGTGCGCCACCTCCTCCACCGTGAGGCTGGCTCCGTCCAGGATGACGGGGGTTGCGGTCTGGGGTGCGGTATTCACGCGAACGCGTCCTTTCGCAGAGAGGATTCGACTCAGGTCGGCTATTCTGCACAGGCACTGCGTTACAAAGATGTTTCTTGCATATTATGCGGCGCTCAGCCGCAGTATCGTGGTCTGTCTTCAGCTCCGCCGACCAGAAGGGCCGCCATGTCGAATGATCTTCCCCGGATGACCGTCGACGACGTCGACCGCCGCATCCTCAGGGCGCTGTGGCAGAACGGCCGGGCCACCAACAAGGACGTCGCCGCCGCCGTCGGAATCCCGCCGTCGACCTGCCTGCTGCGCATCCGGCGGCTCGTCGACAACCACGTGATCAAGGGCTTCCACGCCGACATCGACGCCGCCATGCTGGGCCGCCCGCTGCAGGCGATGGTGTCGGTTCAGATGAAGGTCCACACCCGTGAGGAGAACAACCGGATGCTCACCAAGCTGGTCTCCCTTCCGGGAGTCATCTCCGTGTCGTTGATGGCCGGGGACGACGACTACCTCGTGCACGTCGCCGCGGTCTCCCCCGAGGGGCTCTCGAACTTCGTCCTCGACAAGATCACCTCCGACCCCGCGGTGGCCGGAACCCACACCAGGCTCGTCTTCCGGCATGTCCAGGTCGGGGCTGCCTGGCGCGAGTGAGCGCGAGGTATCAGGCCGGGCAAGGCCACCGATAGACTCGCCAGGTGGCACGGAAGACGACCTCCCAGGATGTGGCGAATCTCGCCGGGGTGTCGCGCAGCGCCGTCTCGCTGGTGCTCAACGGCCGGGCGGACGGGTTCCTCGCCAAGGAGACCCAGTCGCGCATCCAGGCCGCCGCCGCCCAGCTCGGCTACACGCCGAACCACATCGCGCGGAGTCTGCGCAACCAGCGCTCCCGGGTGATCGGCCTGGTGTCGAACAGCGCGGTCACCGGCCCCTTCGACGGGGCGATCATCGCCGGCGCCAACGCCACCGCCCACCAGGCCGGGTTCATGATCTTCGCCACCGACACCGAGGACTACGACGACAACGGGGCGGCCGCGACCAAGAGCCTGCTGGAACGCAGCGTGGACGGCCTGATCCGGCTCACCGTGGGCCTGCACGAGACCACGATCCTGGAATCCTTCCTGACCCTGCCCGCCGCCCTGGCGAACTGCTACCCCTCCCCCGACTCTCCAGAGCCGGCCCAAGGCCTGCCCGCCTTCCTGCCCGACGAGGTGGCCGGCGGCCAGGCGGCGGCCGAACACCTGATCGGGTTGGGGCACACCCGGATCGCCTTCCTCGGCGGCTGGCACGACTCGCCTGCCGTCCTGCTGCGCGAACGAGGGTTCCGGCAGGCCATGCGGGCGGCGAGCCTGCCGGTCCACGAGCCCTGGGTGCTGGAGGCCGGCTTCGAGATCGCGACGGGGTACCGCGCGGCGGCACAGGTGCTGGACGCGCCCGCGGCGGTGCGTCCGACGGCGATCCTGGCCGGCAACGACCGCGCCGCGGTGGGGGTCACCCTGGCAGCGGCCCGGCTCGGTCTGCAGGTGCCCGCCGACCTCTCGATCGTCGGCTATGACGACGAGCGGCTGATCGCCGACGCGACCGTCCCCTCGCTCACCACGATGGCGCTGCCGTTCGTCGAGATGGGCAGCCGCGCGATGGAGGCCGTGCTGGCCCGGATCGAGCCGGCCGCCGCCTCCGCCGAGCCACCCTCCGGGAAGGTGCTGCTCCCCTGCCGCCTGGTGGTCCGGGAGTCGACCGGCCCAGCGGCGGAGTAGCGCTACGGGAGGCGCAGCGTCCAGGCCTGGGCGTGCACCCCGGGCTCGGTGACCAGTCGGTAGCTCTGTTCACCGGTCGGGTACGCCCGATGCGTTCCGGCGGTCCGCCCTTCCGGGAACACCTCCACCAGGGAGGCGTCGATCAGCACCCGCACCTGCTCGCCGGAGAGCCGCCGACGCCAGACCAGCTGACCGACCTCCCCCGGCGCCGCCAGCCGCAGCTCCGCGGCGCCGACCCCGCTCAGGATCAGCTCAGCCTGATCGGGAAGCTCCGCAGGATCGGCGGTCTCCCCGCGCAGCGCGATCAGCTCTCGCGCCGGGACGGTGAACACCCGGTCGCCGTCGGCCATCAGTTCCAGCGGATGGGTGAGCGTCCCCGACCAGCCGGCCGCATCCCGCTCGGTCTCGGTCCGGGCGCGGACCTCGTCCCCGACCAGTTCGCGAGCCCAGCCCCACACCAGCACCCGCTCCGGGCCGCCGTCGGCGCCGCCCGCCGGCACCGCCTGGGGCGCGTAGAGGCTCGGCCCGTCGTCCAGCACGCCGCTGGCGCGGGGGGTGAACCGAGGCAGACCGGTGGCGCCGTCCAGCTCCAGCGAGCCGATCAGGTAGACGACGTCCTGTGGGTCGCCGAGCCGCCACGCCGAGCCGATCAGCACCCAGTCCTCGCCCAGGCGCACCAGTTGCGGGCACTCCCAGGCGTTCACCGGCGGCATCGCCGCCGCGACCGGATCGTCGGCGGTCAGCAACGTGCCGCGGTACTCCCAGGCAGCGAGGTCCGAGGCGTCGTACAGCAGCACCGCCGGCTCCCCGGTCTCGGTGGACGCGGCTTGGATCCCCCAGCGGCGGCCGCCCAGTTCGAAGACGTACGGATCGCGGACCACCGGGAACGACTCCCCCGGCGGCATCGGGGCGGCGACGTGACCCTCCTGCCGCCAGCCGCCGTCCGCCCCGCGAGGCGCCAGCAGCACCTGCGAATGCCCCCAGCCGTCGCGGACCCCGGAATAGACCAGGGTGACCACCCCGTCGTCGTCCACGGCGACGCCGGTCCAGCAGCCGTACTCGTCCGGCGAGTCGGTCTGCGGCGCGAGCGCGATCGGGTGCTGCTCCCAGCGCAGCAGGTCAGGAGAGCTCACGTGGCCCCAATGGACCCATTCGTGCCTGGCTGAGGCCGGGTTGTACTGGAAGAAGACCTGCCAGCGTCCGTCGGCGTAGTGGATGCCGTTGGGGTCGTTCAACCAGCCCTTCGCAGGGCGAGGGTGCAACCGCGGGAAGGAGCGATCCGGATGGGCCGGAGACTGCGACATGATCGCCTTTCAGTGACAACGTTTCAGTGGATCGGGGGACGGAACGGCACCGCGCGCCGGCGCGGCGCCGAGGGCGCCCAGCCTGAGGCCCCCTCAGGCTCAAGCTGGGCGCCTGCTTCAGGCAGCCGGTTCCTCGGCTGCGCTCAGCGCGGTTCCAGGCGCGTCGGCGGGCGGACGGTACCGGCCGCAGCGCACCCAGTGCTCAGGTTGATCGCTGACCTTGTGGAAGACCGCCTTCTCCGCCGAGCACGGCACCTCCGGATCGCCCTCCCACTGGCAGGAGTCGGCCGACATCACCTCGCGGCGCAGCTGCGCCCGCTCCACCGGGTCGTAGCCGCCGACCCGCTCCGGATCCGGCGCGGCCGAGACCAGCAGCCGGGTGTACGGGTGCAGCGGGTTGGCCAGCAGCTCCATGGAGTCGCCGCCCTCGACGAACTCGCCGGCGAACATCACCACGATCCGGTCCGCCAGGTAGCGCGCGGAGGCCAGGTCGTGGGTGATGTACAGCATCGAGATGCCGTCGTCCACGCACAGCTTGCGCATCAGGTTCAGCACCCCGATCCGCACGGACACGTCCAGCATCGAGGTCGGCTCGTCGGCCAGGATCAGCCGGGGCTTCACCGCCAGCGCCCGCGCGATCGCGATGCGCTGCCGCTGCCCGCCCGAGAGCTCGTGCGGGAAGCGCTCGAGCAACTCGTCGGGAAGATCGACCTTGTGCATCAACTGCCGCTTGGTCTCCTCGATGTCGCCGCCCTCGGCGGTGCCGTGCAGCCGCAGCGGACGTTCCAGGAAGTGCCCGATGCGGTGCACCGGGTTCAACGAGCCGAACGGATCCTGGAAGATCATCTGGACGGCCGCCCGGTACGACTGCTTGGGCCGCTTGCCCTGGGTGGCCATGATGTCCTCGCCCTCGAACCGGAAGGTGCCCGAGGTCGGCTGCTCGAGGCGGGCGATGAGCCGCGCGAAGGTCGACTTGCCCGAGCCGGATTCGCCCACCAGCGCGACGATCTCGCCGTGGCCGATGTCGAGGTTGACCCCGCCCAGGGCGCGCACCTTCCGGGTGGAGAACATGCCGCCGATGGTGAAGACCTTCTCCAGGTCCTTGGCCGAGAGCACCGGCGCTTTGGCGGATGCGGTCACTGGGTCACCTCCAGGTTCGAGTTGTCGGTGGGCGCCACGAAGTGCCCGGGAGCCACCTCGATCAGGTCGGGGATGGCGCCCAGCCGCACCCCTTCGCCCAGGCCTTTGAGCGGCACCCGCGGGCCGTGCATGGGCGGGAAGGCGTTCATCAGCGCCTTGGTGTAGGGGTGCTTCGGCTCGCTGAAGATGGTCTCCGCCCGGGTCGTCTCCACGAACCGGCCGCCGTACATGACCGCCATCCGGTCGGAGAGCTCGACCATCAGCGACATGTCGTGGGTGATGAACAGGATCGCGAAGCCGAGCTCCTGCTGCAGTTCCTTGATCTGCGCCATGATCTCCTGCTGCACCACCACGTCCAGCGCGGTGGTGGGCTCGTCCATGATCAGCAGGGGCGGACGCAGCGCGGTCGCCATCGCGATCACCGCACGCTGCCGCATGCCGCCGGAGAGCTGATGCGGGTAGGCCTTCAGCCGGTTGCGCGGGATGCCGACCAGGTCGAGCAACTCCCCCGCCTTGTCCTGGCAGTCCTTCTTCGACAGCTTGGTGTGGGTGGTGAAGATGTCGACGATCTGGTCGCCGATGGTCATCACCGGGTTGAGCGAGTTCATCGCGCTCTGGAAGACCATCGCGACCTCCTTCCACCGGAAGCTGCGCAGCTGGTCGGCGTCCAGGTCGAGCACCGAGGTGTTGCGGAACTTGATGGAGCCGCCGGCCACGACGGCCGGATCCCGCAGCAGCCGCAGGATCGCGTTGGCGATGGTCGACTTGCCGCAGCCCGATTCACCGGCGAGGCCGAAGACCTCGCCCTCGGCCAGCGAGAAGGTGACCCGGTCGACGGCGCGGACGACTCGCTTCTCCGTCACATACTCGACGCTGAGATCCTCGATCTCGAGCAGTGGGGTGCTCATGCCTTCTCCTTTGCAGCGGCGGCGACCCGGGTGGGCGCGGTCGCGGAGGTCTTCCGCTTCGGCTTGCGCAGCCGCGGGTTGGTGGTCTCGTCCACGCCGTAGTTCACCAGCGCCATCGCGAAGGCGACCATGGCGATGCCGATGCCGGGCGGGGCGAAGGCCCACCAGGCGCCGGTGAGCAGCGCGCCGTCGTTGCTGGCCCAGTACAGGTTGGTGCCCCAGCTGACGGTGCTGACGTCGCCGAGTCCGAGGAACTCCAGGCCGGCCTGGGCGCCGATGCCGAAGATCACACAGGCCAGGAAGGTGCTCATCACGATCGAGGCCATGTTGGGCAGCATCTCCCGGAACATGATCCGCAGCCAGTGCTCACCGGTGATCTGCGAGGCGGCGACGAAGTCCTTGCCGCGGATCGACAGCGCCTGGGAGCGCAGCACCCGGGCCGAGCCGGCCCAGCCGGTGATCACCAGCACCAGGATGACGGTGCCCATGCCCTGGGGCAGAAAGGCCGCCAGGATGACCAGCAGCGGCAGGCCCGGCAGCAGCAGGAAGACGTTGGTGATCAGGGAGAGCACGTTGTCGACGGTGCGGCCGAAGTAGGCCGAGGCCAGACCGACCAGCAGGCCGATCAGGGTGGCCAGGATGCCGACCACGAAGCCGACGAAGAGTGAGGAACGGGCGCCCCAGACGTTCAAGGCGAAGACGTCCTGGCCCTTGCCGGTGGTGCCGAGCCAGTGTTCGGCGGAAGGCGGCTGGGAGCCGAGATCCTTGATCAGGGTCGGGTCGCCCGGCGCGATCACCGGGGCGAGCAGGGCGACCAGGATGAAGATCGCCAGGATGATCAGGCCGGCGACGGCCTTGGAGTTGCCCAGCAGGCCGCGGATCAGGCCTCCCTGGCTGGCGCCCGGCTTCTTCTTGGGGACGGTCTGTCCCGGTTTGGACATGGCGTTGCCCGTCGGTGCGTCGACGAGGTCGGCCTTCCGCGAGTCATCGGAAAGAGTCATCGTTCGTCCTTTCAGCTCACGCGCACGCGCGGGTCGAGCTGGGTGTACAGCACGTCCACCATGAAGTTGGCGGCCAGCACCGCCGTGGTGATCGTGAGGAAGAGACCCTGCATCAGCGGATAGTCGAGGTTCTGCACCGCCGAGAGCAGCTGGTAGCCGACCCCCGGGTAGGCGAAGACGACCTCGGTCAGCAGTGCGCCGCCGACCACGAAGCCCAGCGACATGCCGAAGGCGGTGACGGAGGGCAGCATGGCGTTGCGGGCGGCGTAGCGCAGCATGATCCGGACTGGGCGCAGGCCCTTGGCCTCGGCCATGACGATGTAGTCCTCGGCGTTGGTGGCGATCATGGTGTTGCGCATGCCGAGCAGCCAGCCGCCGACCGAGACCAGGATGATCGTGGTGGCGGGCAGCACCAGGTGGTAGGCCACGTCCACGATGAAGGCCAGGGTGAACTCGGGTTGCGTGCCCACCGTGAAGGCGTGCCGCAGCGGGAACCAGCCCAGCGTGACGCCGAAGACCCACAGCGCGCCCATGGCGAGCCAGAAGTACGGGAACGAGCCGACGAAGACGAGAACCGGCGGCAGCACCGAGTCGAAGACGCTGCCTCGTCGCCAGGCGGCGATGATGCCGAGCAGGTTGCCGATGATCACGGCGATGATCAGCGAGGTCAGGCCCAGCAGCACCGTCCAGCCGATCTGACCGGCGATCACCTCGGTGACCGGGGTCGGGAAGCGCGAGATGGAGAAGCCCATGTCACCGCTGAACAGCTGGCCCCAGTATCGGAAGTAGGCCACCCAGATGGGGGCGTCGTCCAAGCCGAAGGAGGCCCGCAGGGCGTCGATCTGCTCGGGGAGAATCTTGCCCTGCAGGCGCGCGACCATCCGGGAGACCGGGTCTCCGGGCATCATGCGCGGCAGGACGAAGTTCAAGGTGATGGACACCCAGAACGCGACCAGGTAGAACCCCAGCCGCTTGAGAATGAATCCCATAGTTGCTCCTTGGTCGGTTCGCGCCGCGCCCCCTCGCGGGGTGGCGCGGCGCGAACCGGGTGTGTCAGCCGACGACGGGTTCCAGGGTGGTCAGCACGAGCACCGTGGTGCGGGCTCGCGTGGAGAGGGTGGCGTACGGGTTCTGCTCCGTCGGCCAGCCGGTGAACCGGGTGGTGTTGGCCGCGCCCCACTCGGGGCCGGGGAAGAGCGGCGCCACCGGCGCCTCCTCGTTGAAGGTCGCCTGCAGCTGGTTCATGATGGCCTTCTGGTCGGCTTCGGCCGGGGAGGCCGCGAACTGATCCAGCAGGGCGTCGGCTGCCGGGCTGCCGTAGCGGTGGTAGTTGTCGTAGGTCTGCTCGCCGACCGGCTTGACCGTCGCGCTCGACATGATTCCGCGGTAGAACTGGTACGGCGTCGGGGCGCCGGCGCTCCAGACGATGCCGGAGTCGAAGTTGCCCTGCTCGTAACCGGCCACGATCTCGCCCCAGTCGCGGGCCGCGACCGTGACGGTGACGCCGAGTTCGGCCAGGTTCTGCGAGATCACATTGCCCACCGAGACCCAGTCGCTGGAGCCGGCGCCGACCGAGTAGTCGAAGGCGAACGGGCTGCCGTCGGGCAGGACGCGCTTGCCGTCCGCGCCGAGGGTGATCCCCGCGGCGTCGAGCAGCTTGCCGGCCTCGTCGAGGTTCCGCTTCGTCCAGGTGCAGGAACCCGCGAGGGCCTGGTCGCGCCAGGTATCGTAGGCGCCGCTCAGGCCGGTGCAGTCGGCCGGATGGGTGTAGCCCTGCATGGCGATCGAGGTGACCTGGTCGCGATCGACGGCCATCGAGAGCGCCTTGCGGACGTTCGGGTCGTCGAAGGGCTTCTTGGTGGTGTTGAACATCCAGTTGATCATCGAGCCGGTCGGCGGGAACCAGTAGAACCGGTGGTCGGGATCCTTGGCGACGAAGGCCTCCTGGATGTTCGGGATGTACTGCGGCGCCCAGTCCACGTCGCCGTTGACCGCGGCCAGGTTGGCGCCGTCGTTGCCGGCGAAGGCCAGGATGCGGACGCCCGCGATCTTCTGCTTGTCGGGCTGCCAGTAGTTCGGGTTCTTGCCGAGGTCGAAGGACTGCGCGGCGAAGTTGGTGATCGCGGTGTACGGGCCGGTGCCGACCGGATCGGGGTTGGTCTCCTTGGCCGGGTCGTCGATCTTGCTCCAGATGTGGGCCGGGGCGATGATCTGCTGGCCGATGTCGAGCATGCCCGGGGAGAAGGGCTCGCTGAAGTCGAACTGGACGGTCTGCGCGTCGACCGCGGTGACCTTGTCGAGGTAGTCGTAGCCGCCCCGGATCTCCTTCTGGAGCTTGAAGCTCAGCACGACGTCGTCGGCCACCAGCGGCTCGCCGTCGGACCACTTGACGCCCTCGCGCAGCTTGAAGGTGCCGCCGGTGCCGTCCTCCTTGGCGGTCCACTCGGTCGCCAGCCACGGGGTGGTCTCGCCGTTGGCGGGGTTGAAGATGAACATCGACTCGTAGATGGCCTGGTGGGTCATCGGGAAGTCGGGGTTGGAGAAGGGGTTGAAGTTCCGGTCGAAGGTGCCGGTGTCCTCACGTGGGATGGTGAGCAGCTGGGTGCCGTCCAGGCCGCTGCCTGCGGGCGGCGCCGATTCGGAGCCTCCGGCGCTCCCGCTGGGAGCCGGGCTGCCGCTGCACGCTGTCAGCGCCAGTGCGGCGGCGACCGCCAGTGCTCCGATCCGGAGCAGTGTTCGAGATGGCTTCATCGTTGATTGGGTCCTTTCTTCCTTGAAGGAGGGGACGCTTGGTCATAGCTCGCGTGACCTGGGCCAGTGCCTCGTCCTCGCGACTCTGTAACCGCGACTAACTCGCGTCAGCACAGAACCTAACACGTGTGATGTTGGCATGTCGAGAGCTTTAATGTCTCGATTTCGTCACTATTCGGCCGGCCTGGCACCGTGGCCTGCCAAAGGGTTGATCTACAGCCGGGGCGGCGGTTCGGCGAAGCTCCGCAGCGTGCCGGCGGCTCGCAGCGATCCCTCGGTGGCGAAGACCGCCAGCCCGGCGCCGCCGGTGTCGTAGCCGCGCAAGGTGATCGCGGTGCGTCCGTTGACGTAGAGGACGAAGAGGTCGCCGTCGAACTCGAGGTTCAGCTCCAGCGGGCCCGGCTCGACCTCCCAGGGACGGACGTCCAGCGGCGGGTCGAAGCCGAACCGGCTCACCCGGTCGACCACGATCCGATGCTTGGCAGGCTCGAAGCTGATGCTGTACCCGTGGCGGCGCTCCTCGTCCACCCGGAGTTCGATGCCGAAGGCCTTGGCATCAGGTGTCGGTTCGATGGCGAGGTCGGCCAGACCGGAGCGCGGGAGCTCGGCCAGCGTCTGCGTCGCGTGACCGGCAGGGGCGGCCAGATCGGCCGCCAGCGCTTCGGACGCGATCGTCCTTGATTGCAGCACGGCCTTCGCGGCAGCCGGCTGACAGACGCGCAGGCGTCCGTCCGAGTCGGCGTGCAGCTCGTGGGCCAGCAGGTTGCCACCCCACAGCCACCTGCCCTCGTCGCTTCCCGCGACCCGGTTGACCGCCCAGCCGACCAGGTAGCGTCGCTCGCCGTCGGAGAGCGTCTTGGCCGCGTAGAAGCCGAGGCCGTCGAGTTCGTCGTCGGCCGGGCTCGTCCACGGGCCGTCAGGGCCAGGGCTCATCCGGTAGCGGGCAACCGTGCGGTCGGAGAAGGTGGAGTAGACCAGGTACCACCACTCCCCCATCCGGAACAGGTCGGGGCACTCGTGCATGGAGAACAGCCCGGGCGCCCAGAACGGCTCCTCGTCGATCGTCCAGTCCTGGCCGTCCGGCGACGAGGCCGAGGCCAGCACCCCGCGCCGCGCGACCGGCCCGTCGGGACGCTGGGCGGCGATGAGCATGCGGTAGCCACCGCTCGCCGCGTCGAAGTGGACGAACGGGTCGCGCCACTCGTCCGGGTGGAACCGGCTCTCGTCGGCGACCAGGCTGAAGGCGTCGTCCTTCACCCAGGTGATCAGGTCGCTGCTGCGCGCGCGCAGCACGGTCTGCTGCCGTCCGACCGGCGACGGCCAGCGCCGGAACCCGGTGTAGTAGGCGTGGAACTCGTCTCCGATCTTCACCACGCTGCCGGTGGCCACCGAGTAATCGGCGTCGTCGAGATCTCCGCGCGGGATCGCCACGCCGTGGTCGACGAAGTCTGCGAAGTCAGTGGTGGAGACGTGCCACCAGCTGGTCTCGGGCACGTCGTGGGTGTCGTCGGCGTACCGCTTCAGGTAGAAGACGTGGAAGACGCCGTCGTGGAGGAACGGAATGGTGTCGCCGGCGCGCGCGTGCTCAGGCTTGTAGAAGCGCATGGGTCTCGTCCTTCGGGGCAGGCAGTCGCGTTCACCCTAGCCCAGCCACCCTCCAACGTGTTAGGCCAAGGCCGTTGCGATGGCGGCGCGGGCGTGATCTACTGAGCGGCACAGAGTTCGTTCTCACGCGCAATCTGCCCCTGTTTCCTGGGTGGAAGTCATGCATTTCGCGCAGCGGCACGCGGCCTCTGCAGCCCCGCCGGGGTTTGCGAAGCGTGCCCGCCTTCACCGCCTTCAACCACCCAGGAACACCCATGCCCGACACATCGTCGTCCCCCAGTCCGTCCCTTGCCCGTACGGCCCTTTCCTCGGTGCGCGAGGCCTGGCGCGCCGGCCGCCGATGGCTGATCGCCACCGCCGTGCTGCAGTTGGCCCTCGCGCTTCTGCCGGCGCTCCAGGTGGTGCTGGTGGCGCACGCGCTGGCCACGATGGCCACCCCTTCCACCGCTTGGCCGTCGATGCTCGGGCTGGCGGCCGTGGTCGGCATCGCATTCCCCTTGGGCCAGTGCGCCACCGCCGCCACCCAGCGGCTGGCGCTGCGGATGCGGCTGGCCTACCAGTTGCTCGCCCTGGAATACGTCGCCGCAGCCGAACCCGCCGCACTGGCCTCACCAGCCACCATCGAGGCCGCGCAGACCGCGCACGAGGCCGCGGCCACGGTGGACACGGTCGCCGGCGACGTCGTCCGGCTAGCCGGGTCGGCGGTCACCGCCGTCGCACTGTCGGTCGCCGTTGTAGCGATCAACCCCTTCGCGGGTTTGCTCGTCCTCGCCTCGCTGGTTCCGACGGTGTGGGTCTTCACCCGCATTGCGCGGGCCGAGGAAGCCGGCTGGCCGAAGGTCGGAGCCGCCGAGCGCCGGGCCCAGTACGCCGCCGAGCAACTCCTGCAACAGCGGACGGGGACCGAGCTGGCCACCCTGGGCAGCTCCTGGAAGGTCGTCGAACTGGCCCACAACTGGCGGCGCGAGGCGGTTCGGATCCTCGACGACCTCATGGCTGTCGCCATGCGGTGGGAGGCCGTGTCCGGCGTGCTGACCGCACTCCTGCTGGCAGGGGCGCTGATGGTGCTCCTGCTGGGCGAGCCCAGCCCCG
The DNA here is from genome assembly GCA_964563205.1 of uncultured Propionibacteriaceae bacterium. Taxonomy (GTDB): domain Bacteria; phylum Actinomycetota; class Actinomycetes; order Propionibacteriales; family Propionibacteriaceae; genus Propionicimonas. The sequence continues at coordinate 26,451 of CAZLWS010000024.1, forward strand.
CCGCCGCAGCGGCAGCACTCACCGGGACGATCTCCGGCCTGCACGCGACCCGCAACGTCGGCTACGCCGTCGGAGGCATTGTCACGGCCGCACCCAGGATGTCGGCGATCGACGCCTGCCGCGCCCGGCCGGTCCACGCGACGGTGAACATCACTTCGCCCGCATACACCCTGAGCGCCCGGGGAATCACGGTTCGCTACCCGGGCACAGCGGCCAAGGCGGTCGACCAAGCGTCGATCTCGGCCACCCGTGGCGAGATGATTGCGATCGTCGGACCGAACGGCGCAGGCAAGAGCACACTGGTCAACGCACTGCTCGGGGTCGTCCCCGCCGAGGGAACGGTGGAGATCGACGGTGTGGACGTCTCGGCATCGGCGTCGCGCGATCGCATCGGGCATTTCGGGCTGCTGACCCAGGAGTTCGGCAGGTACGAGTTCACCGTGCGCGAGAACGTCGCGCTGGGCCACCCCGGGACGGTGGCGGACAAGGCGATCGCGCAGGCGCTCGCCCAAGCCCACGCCGCTCGGTTGGTGGCCAGGCTGCCGCGCGGGCTCGACTCCCAACTCGGCCAGCAATGGCATGGCACGGGCCTGTCAGGCGGCCAGTGGCAGCGACTCGCGCTCGCTCGGATCCACCTGCGCAACGCGGGCATCTGGATCCTCGACGAGCCCACCTCCGCCATCGACGCCGAGACCGAAGAGGCGATCTTCGCCGAGCTGCACAGCCAGCGCGCTCAACGCATCACGGTGGTCGTCTCCCATCGCGCCTGGACCTTGCGTGCGATGGATCGCATCTACGTGATGGACGAGGGCCGCATCGTCCAGCAGGGAAGCTACGACGAACTGCTCCGCACCCCCGGCCGCTTCGCCGAGATCTTCGCCCTGCAGACCCGATCGGCGGGCGAGGGGACGCGGTAGTCGCGCTGACAAGGCGGGCGGAATGCTGGCTGGGCGCTCGCTGAGAGGCATGCCACGGGTCCTTGATTTCGAACTGTTGTTCTATTATAGTAGGTTCATGGAGACGGCACCCGCGGCGAAGCTGGACTGGTGGACGGCGTCCGACCAGGTCGGGCAGCTGTCGGGCCAGATCGCGCAGCTCCACGCCCAGCTGGTCGTCACCGCGGCGCGTGTGATCGCTGACCAGGCGTGGACCGGGGACGGGATCCGGTCGGTGGAGCACTTCCTGGAGTACAAAGCCGGGATCGACCGCGGCACCGCCCGCAAGATCGTCATCGTCGCCCGCCGGGTCCATGACCTGCCTGAGGCGATGGAGCTGCTGCACGCCGGCCGCCTCACCCTGGATCAGGCGGCAGTGGTCGCCGCCCGCACCCCCGCCGGCTACTCCAAGGACGTGACCCAGCTGGCCGAACACGCCACCGTCTCCCAGCTCCGCCGGGCCCTGTCGGGCTGGTTCGTCGACACCGACAAGCCCGCCGACGTCACCGATCGTCCCGCGACCCTGCAGCTCAGCCACTTCGACGGCCAGTTCCAACTGAAATACACCACCAGCGACGA